>DATHUZ010000375.1:0-11203 GCA_035461725.1 Anaerolineae bacterium | reverse complement strand
GACAGCACCACCCTTGTCACCTTCGCGCCGTCGAGATGCACCCGGACACCGGAGCTCCAGAAACTCTCCGCGTATCTCGGTTCATCTCTGTGTATCTCTGTGTAACAAAGGACCGACCATGACTGATGGAAAGAAACGCCTGCTGACTCCCATGCTCCTCTGGTTCATGGGCACCATGATCCTGGCCAACATCGCCGCACAGATGATCATGCCCCTGGAAGCGCTCTACGTGCAAGAGCTGGGCGCCAGCGTCACCCAGGTCGGCATCTTTTTCACCGTGGCGTCCATCGCGCCGCTCCTGCTCCAGATCTTTGGCGGCTGGCTGTCCGACTCGATCGGCCGGCTACAGGCCATCGCCATCGGCAGCGTGTCCGGCTTTGCCGCCTACGCCTTCTACCTCTTTGCCCCCTCCTGGCAGTGGCTGCTGCCCGCCTCGATCTTTACCGCCGTCGCCGTCTCTTTCGTCGCCCCCAGCTTCCAGGCGTTCATCGCCGAAGAATCGGACGAGGCGTCGCGCGGCCGCGTCTATGGCATCACCAGCACCATGTACATGGTCGTGAACATCATCGGCCCGATACTGGGCGGCGCCATCGCCCAAGGCCTGAGCTTTCGCATCATGTACCTCGTCGCCGCCTGCTTTTACGGTGTCGCCGCCATTGTCCGCGTCGGCATGGCGCTCTATGCTCGACGCACGGGCAAGCAGGCCGCGGGCGATTCGGCCAGCCTGTCGGGGCTGAAAAGGAGCCTGGCTTCGGTGTTTGCCCTGCTTACCGCCGGCGGCATCGTGACCTGGATTTTCATCTCCGACGGCGTGCGCGACGTATCCTTTAGTCTGGTCGGCCGGCTCACCCCCCTCTTCCTCGAGAACGTCAGAGGCCTCACCCTGCTCCAGATCGGCACCCTGAACTCGGTGAGCGCCATCGTGGCCATGATCTTTATGAGCCCCGCCGGCTGGCTCTCTGACAGGAAAGGAGAGCGGGTAGGCATCGTCGCCGGCTTTTCGCTCTTTGCCGCCGGCTGGCTCATCTTCCTGTCAGGCACCCTCTTCTGGCATTTCGTCGCCTCGCACGTCGTCATCGGCGTGGGCTGGGCCCTCGTCGAGCCGGCCTACAGCTCGCTCATCTCCAAGGTAGTCCCCGACCGGTTGCGCGGCACCGCGTTTGGCTTCTTTTCCACCAGCCTGGGCGTTATTTCCCTGCCCGCGCCCTGGATCGGTGCCTGGCTCTGGGAGACGGTCGATCCCAAGTTCCCCTTCTATGTCCCACTCGTCGCCCTGGTCGCCATGCTGCCCGTGATGTGGCTCAAATTCAAGCTGCCCGTGAACGGAATCGCAGCCGGGGCTCGCGACGGCGACCCGACCGGCACCAAGGATCTTCAAGCCGATATGCCCTGAGCCACTTGTTTCACCACTTGACACGGCTTCCGATTTGAGTATAATGTAGTCGCGAAAAGAACCACATTCGTATCGAGGAGGTGGGAATGCCTGACGTCGGCGTACGAGAACTGAAAACGCAGGCATCGGAAATTGTGCGCCAGGTTCGGGAGAACCGAGTGCGCTATATCATCACGTACCGGGGCGAGCCTGTCGGCCTGCTCATGCCGCTGGATGAAGCCAGCTCATCGTCTTTGCCCTCTGGTCAAGCGCTGGACGAAACCGCCTGGGAAACGTTGACACGTCTCGGCCAGGAGATCGGCCAGGGTTGGCGCTCTCCATTGAGCAGCGCCGATCTGTTGTCAGAGATGCGCCGCTAGGAGGACAGCTTGGCGAAAACGTACACCGTGGATGCAAGTGTCTTCTTGAACGCCTTCAATCCCTACGAACAAGGGCATGAAACCAGCCATGAACTGCTGGCCCATTTGCAGCAACGCGCGCTTCCCATCATCGTGCCGACCTTGCTGCTTCCCGAGATAGCAGCGGCCATCAGCCGTGGTCGCCAGGATGAGGTACTCGCCCGCGAGTTTGCACTCGCTCTCAGCCATCTACCCCATCTGATCATGATACCACTCGACGAGACGTTGGCCCGTCAGGCGATGGACGTGGCTGCCGTCAACCGCCTGAGAGGGAGTGACGCGGTCTATGCAGCGGTTGCCCTTCGTTTTGGAACTACCCTGGTGACCCTCGACCGTGAGCAGCAGGAGCGGCTGGCGGCTTTGATCTCTGCCTGCCTGCCGGCCGACGCTCTTGACGAGCTAGAGTGACATTGGCTTGCGGAAGTGCAACACACCTGTCGTGCGAGGTGCGTTGCACTTGGCACGAAGCCAAGTGCGTTCACCATATACCTTCACTGGCTCCTGATTGCCATGGTCCGGCTTTGTGGTATAATGCCGCGAACCGGACCTTGTGAGTAAAGTTTGGACGTGGACAAAACACTAGAACGAATTCTACCGAACGTGAATAAGCCGGCCCGCTACACGGGCGGCGAATGGAATAGCATCGTCAAGGACTGGGAGGCGTGCGACGTGCGCTGGGCACTCGCCTTCCCCGACATCTATGACCTCGGCATGTCCAACCATGGCCTGAGCATCCTCTACGACCGCCTCAACAGCGCCGCGGGCGTCCTCGCCGAGCGCGTCTTTGCGCCCTGGATCGACATGGAAGAGGCCATGCGCGCGGCTCGCCTGCCCCTCTTTAGCCTCGAGAGCCGCCGGCCGCTGGCCCACTTTGATCTCGTCGGCTTTAGCCTGGCGTCCGAGCAGCTCTTTACCAACCTGCTCAACATGCTCGACCTGGCCGGCCTGCCCGTCCTGGCACGCGACCGTGGCGACGCCCACCCCCTCGTGCTCGCCGGCGGCGGCGCCGCCTTTAACCCCGAGCCGCTCGCCGATTTCGTCGACGCTTTTGCCATCGGCGAGGGCGAAGAGGTCATTTTGGACATCACGACTGCGGTGCGACAGGCAAAGCGAGACGGCCTCTCGCGTGACGAGCTGCTGCGCCGCCTGGCCCGGATCCCGGGCATCTATGTGCCGCGCCTTTACGACGTGCGCTACCACGACGACGGCACCATCGCCGAGATCCTGCCGCTCGTGCCCGAGGCCGCCCTGCCGGTTCGCAAGCGGATCGTCACCACCCTGCCGCCGCCCGTCACCAGCCCGGTCGTCCCCTACCTCGAGACCGTACACAATCGCGCCGCCATCGAGATCCAGCGTGGCTGCGGGCGCGGCTGCCGCTTCTGCCACGCCGGCATGACCTACCGCCCCGTGCGCGAGCGGCCCGTCGACGAGATCCTGGCGGCAATCGACGAGCTGATCGCCTCGACCGGCTACGAAGAGATCGCGCTCCTCTCCCTCAGCTCGAGCGACTATCACGACATCGAAAACCTGGTCGGCGCTCTCGCCGAGCGCTATGGCGACCGGCAGCTTTCCATCTCGCTCCCCAGCCTGCGCATCGACTCGGTATCTGTCAACCTGATGGACCGGCTCCAGGCCACCGGCAGGCGCTCCAGCTTTACCTTCGCACCCGAGGCCGCCACCGAGCGCCTGCGCGGCGTGATCAACAAGCCGATCCCCGACCAGGACCTGCTCTCCGTCGCCAGGGAGGTGTACCGCCGCGGCTGGAAGACGATCAAGCTCTACTTCATGATCGGGCATCCGACGCAGACGATCGAGGATGTGGCGGCCATCGTCGACCTCGCCCTGGCCGTGCGCGACGTCGGCCGGCACACCCTCGGCCGCAAGGCCCAGGTCAACGTCGGCGTCTCGACCCTCGTGCCCAAGCCGCACACCCCCTTCCAGTGGGTGCCGCTGGCAAGTGAAGACGAGGTGCACGCCCAGCAAGACTATCTCAAAGAGCACCTGCGTGGCCCTGGGCTGAAGCTGAACTGGACCGACTACCAGCTCACCCTGCATGAGGCCGTCCTCTCCCGCGGCGACCGCCGCCTCGGGGCCGTCATCCATCGCGCCTGGCAGCTCGGCGCCCGCTTTGACGCCTGGGGCGACCAGTTCAGGGTGGATGCCTGGCGCCAGGCCTTTCGCGAGTCCGACCTCGACGTCGGCTTTTACGCCTGGCGCGAGCGAGATCTGGACGAGGTGTTGCCGTGGGACCACATCGACCCCGGCGTCAGCAAGCGCTTTCTCGCCCGCGACTACCAGGCCTCGCTGCGCGGCGACACCCATCCCGACTGCCGCGAGCAGTGTTACGCCTGCGGCATCCTGACCGCCTTTCGCGACGAATGCGCCGACCTGCCTGTCGATGCCTGGGTCTGCCCCACCCCAGGCGATAAGTAAGGTGGAACAGGTGCCAAGTGACCACTCTACCACTCTAACAATCTACCATGACTGACTACCAGGGCCCCGTCCAGCGTCTCAGGCTCACCTTCTCCAAAGGAGAAGAAGTCAAATACGTGGGCCATCTCGACCTCCACAACGCGTGGGAGCGCGCCTTCCGCCGGGCGCGGCTGCCGCTGGCGCATTCGCAGGGCTACAATCCCCGCCCGCGCTTTCAGATCGCGGCCGCGCTTCCTGTCGGCGTCACCGGCCAGGCCGAGCTGCTCGACGTATGGCTCGACGAGCGGCTGGAGCCGGGCGACGTGCTGCGCCGGCTGCAGCCGCTGCTGCCGCCCGGATTCGGCGTGTCGGCCGTGGAGGAGGTCGATCTACGCGCGCCTGCACTGCAGTCGCAGATGCGCACCGCCACCTACCGGGTGGTCGTCGACACGCGCGAGACGGTGGACGGGCTGCGCGGGCGGGTGCGGTCGCTCCTCGACACACCCACCCTGCCCCGCCAGCGCCAGCAGAAAGGCAAGCTGCGCACCTACGATCTGCGCCCGCTCATCCACGACATCACCGTCACGCCTGGCCGAGACGGGCAGTGTGTCCTCGATCTCTACCTCGCCGCCAGCCCTGAAGGCGCGGGCCGCCCCGACGAAGTGCTCGATGTCCTCGGCCTGTCGCACACCTCGCATCGCATCGAGCGCACCGGCCTGGTCTTTGCCGGCGCCGAGTTTGACAAATAGGCGAGAGATGGTATAATCCCCTTTTGTCAGGAGCGGCGGGGCAGTCGCCCCACCGCTTATTAATGTCGCGCGATTGTCGTGCGGTTGCGCATCACAGAACTTGTTCCGGGAGTTGGAGGCAGTCCTCATGTACGCTGTGGTCAGGACAGGTGGAAAGCAGTACCGGGTCAGCCCGGGTGATACAGTTGACGTCGAAAAGTTGCCCTTCGAAGAGGGCGAGCAGATCGAGCTGGGCGAGGTGTTACTGGTAGCCAACGGTTCTGGCGCCAGGATTGGCCAGCCGCTGGTAGAGGGTGCCGCGGTCAAGGCGACCGTGGTGCACCAGGGGCGTCATCGGAAGGTGATCATTTACAAGTACCGGTCCAGCAAGCGCTACCGGCGCAAAAAGGGTCACCGCCAGCATTACACCCGTCTGCGCATCGACGAAATCGTCGCCTAGGCGCGTGTGCTCGAGAGCGAGCGGCAGCTCGCCTGAGAGCTTGCAGTAGAAAGGTGAGAACAAGATGGCACACAAAAAAGGTGGAGGCAGCACCCGTAACGGCCGCGACAGCCAGGCACAGCGCCTGGGTGTAAAGCGGTTCGATGGGCAGGTCGTGAGCGCGGGCAGCATTCTGGTTCGCCAGCGCGGCACCAAGTTCCATCCGGGCAACAACGTCGGTCTCGGCCGCGATCACACGCTCTTTGCAACCGTGGACGGGTATGTCAAGTTTGAGCACATCCCGAATGGGCGCAAGCAGGTGAGCGTCTACCCGGAAGAGGTTGTGGCGTAGGAAGGGCATCATGAAAAACGACATTCATCCCAAGTACTATCCAGAAGCCAAGGTAATCTGCGCGTGCGGAAACACGTGGACGACCGGTGCGACTCAAAAAGAGATCCGCACCGACGTCTGCTCGGCCTGTCACCCCTTCTTCACGGGCGAGCAGCGCATCGTCGACACGGCTGGACAGGTGGAGCGCTTTATGCGCCGCCTCGAAAAGAAGGTCGAGATTTCGAGCCAGGAATAAGCGTTGCCCCGCGCAACGCCAGCAGGGGCAAGGTTCACGCTTTGCCCCTTTTTCTTTGCCAGGAGTTGCACAGATGCGCCACAGCTATAGCGGGGGCTGGATCGAGGTCGTGTGCGGCAGCATGTTCAGCGGCAAGACAGAAGAGCTGATCCGCCGCGTGCGCCGCGCGCACATTGCCAGGCAGCAGGTCCAGGTGTTCAAGCCGGCCATCGACAGCCGCTATCACTCCGAAAAGGTCTCATCTCACAATGGCATGCACTGGCACGCGGTACCCGTTGCCACCGCGTGCGACATCCTCAACAAGATCGAGCCGGGCACCACTGTCGTCGCCGTCGACGAAGCTCAATTCTTTGATTGGGAGATCTCGAGCGTATGCGGCGAGCTGGCCGACCGCGGCCTGCGTGTCATCGTCGCCGGCCTCGACATGGACTTTCGAGGCGAGCCATTTGGCCCCATGCCCCTCCTGATGGCTGAAGCGGAAGAGGTCACCAAGCTGCAGGCGATCTGCCTCACCTGCGGCGCACCCGCCAGCCGCACCCAGCGCCTGATCGACGGCAAGCCGGCGGCGTACGACGACCCCGTGATCCTCGTCGGGGGCAGCGAGTCGTACGAAGCGCGCTGCCGCGCCTGTCACCAGATTCCTGGCAAGACCCGCTGACCTGCAGAAGCACTTTCCCTGCGTTGACATTTGGCCCGGGTTGTGCTAAGATGTCCTCACTTTTCACTCTATCGACTTGTGCTCTTTTGGTTGAGCGTGCGTGAAAAAAGGAGGGAATATGTAGCGCGCAAGTGGGTTCAGGCAACCAAATATATCACTAGGGAGGTGACAAGCCATGATTGTTGAGCTTGTATTGCGTTTTGTAGGCATGATCCTCCTGGGGGCGGTAGGTTGGCGGTTGGGAGAGTATCTGGCCGGTGGTGAAGGGCCAGAGTACTACCTGCGCTACGTAGTCGTGCTAATGCTGTCCGGCGTGGCATTGGGTGGGTTGATCACCCCCTACGTCACCATCAGGCCGATTCGCTTTCTCCGGCGTCGCATTCGCCAGCTTCCAGCGCAAGAGCTGTTTGCCATTATTCTGGGCCTCATCGTTGGTTTGCTCATTGGAGCGCTGCTTTCGCCGGTGTTGGCCAACCTGCCACCGCCTTTTGGAGAGTATCTGCCGTTCGTCGCGGCTCTGTTGTTCGCCTATCTCGGCATCGTCGTGATGACGGCACGACAAAAAGATATGTTTGCCATTCTCGGCTCGCGGCTGACGGGTGAACGCTCCATCGTGCAAGAAGAGCGCCCTGTGCTGCTCGACACCAGCGTCATCATCGACGGTCGCGTGGCCGACATCAGCCAGACGGGATTTATCACGGGCACCATGCTCGTGCCCCGATTTGTGTTGAACGAGCTGCAGCACATTGCCGATTCACCCGACGCGCTCCGTCGGAACCGTGGCAGGCGTGGCCTGGATATGCTAAATAGGCTAAAAGACGAGTCCGTCATCCCGGTGCGTATCACCGACATGGATGTGCCGGAAGCGCGCGAGGTGGATGACAAGCTCATCATGCTCGCCAAGAGCATGCGCTGCCCGGTTCTCACCAACGACTACAACCTTAACCGGGTGGCACAGCTTCAGGGCGTGATGGTGCTGAACATCAACGAGCTGGCCAATGCCGTCAAGTCCGTCCTGCTCCCTGGCGAGACCATTCCGGTCAAAATTATCCAGGAAGGCAAAGAGCTGGGCCAGGGTGTCGGCTATCTCGACGATGGCACCATGATCGTCATAGAGGAAGGCAGGCCCTACATCGGCCAGACGGTGCCCGTGCTGGTGAAAAAAGTGCTGCAAAAGACCGAGGGACGGTTGGTCTTTGCACAGCCAAGTCTGGACAGGTGAAAACCATGACTGTGATTACGCTGTCACGCCAGTTGGGCAGCCACGGAGAAGAGATTGCGACCAGGGTCGCGCGCGCACTCGATCTGCGGTTAATCGACGCTGAGACGATAAACCGCGCCGCCGAAAAGGCTGGCGTGCCACACGTCGCGTTGGCCGAGCTCGAACCGGATCGCGAGCGAGGGCTGACGAACCGGGTGATCGCGTCGCTCCGTGCCATGCCTCCGCTGTCGCCCGTTAGCGATGCGTCGGCCTTTCGTACCGACTTTCCGGGCGTCACCATCCCCTTCACCGGCCTGTTCAGCACCACCGTGCCGCCGATCAGCGCCTGGTTCGAGGGCTATGTGCGCATGGTTGGTCTCGTCATCTGCGGCCTGGCACGAGAAGGTAATGTGCTGCTTGTGGGTCGCGGTGGACAGGTTCTGCTGCGCAACGATCCTCACGTCCTGCATGTGCAGGCCGTCGCACCCGCTGACCACCGTGTTGCCGTTCTCATGGAGCGCGACAAGCTGACCAAGCGCGACGCGCAAAACCGGCTGCGCACCAGCGACCGTTCCCGGCACGACTTTATGCGGCGCTACCACAACGTCAACTGGCTCGACCCCACCCTCTATCACCTGACGTTGAATACAGCTCGGGTCAACGTGCCGGTCGCCACCGACCTGATCATCGACCTGGCACGCACCATGGCGAGCTCTCTCGATGGCGGCGCAAATGCATAGGCTGCTGCTTACACCCCTGGGTTGGATCGGGCTCTGCGCCTGTCTTGGGGGATGCTGCACGATGCCGATCGAGCAGCATCCCGTCCCCGGCGAGATACCAGATCCAAATTCAACCCTGGGAGGAAACTGACATGGCACTTACCGTATACAACTTTTTGACGCGCGAAAGAGAAGAGTTCACCCCGATTCGTGAAGGCTACGTCACGATGTACGTCTGCGGCCCCACCGTCTACGACCACGCCCACGCCGGCCACGCCAAGGCGTACGTCACCTTTGACATCGTCGCCCGCTACCTGCGCTACCGTGGCTACAACGTGCGTTACGTGCAGAACCTGACCGACGTCGGCCACATGCTCGACACCGGCGAGGACCGGATCATGAAAGGGGCGCGCCGCGAGCAGGTCGAGCCGATGGAGCTGGTAGAGAATTATATACGCAGCTACTTTGAGGACATGGACACGCTCAACGTCGGCCGGCCCAGTATCTCACCCCGCCCTACGTGCCACATCACCGAGCAGATCGAGCTGGCCGAACAGCTCATCGAGGCCGGCCACGCCTACGAGGCGAGCGGATCGGTCTATTTTGACGTCTCGAGCTGGCCGGAATATGGCAAGCTCTCCGGCCGCCGCGTAGAAGAGCAGGAGGAGGGGGCGCGCGTCGCGATCAACCCCGACAAGCGCCACCCTGCCGACTTTGCCGTGTGGAAGGCCGCCGAAGAGGGCCACATCATGCACTGGCCCAGCCCGTGGGGCGAAGGCTATCCCGGCTGGCACGCCGAGTGCTCGGTGATGGCCACCAAGTACCTCGGCCAGCCGTTCGACATCCACGGCGGCGGGCTGGAGAACATCTTTCCGCACAACGAGTGCGAGATCGCCCAGAGCGAGGCCGCCACCGGGGAAAAGTTCTGCAACTACTGGCTGCTCAACAACATGGTCACCGTCGACGGTGTCAAGATGGGCAAGAGCCTGGGCAATGCCATCTTTATCAAGGACATCGTGCGCAACTATCACCCGATGACGGTCCGCTTTTTCATTCTGAGCAGCCACTACCGCTCGCCGACAGACTTTTCGGAAGAAGCGCTCGACGCCGCCGATCGGGGGCGCGAGCGCCTGTACGGCGCCGTTCGCCTGGTTCGCGAGCGGCTGCGCGCCGCACCTGAAGGCGCAGTCGACGCCGGGTGGCAGAAAAAGCTGGGCGAGGCCCGCGATCGGTTCGTCGAGGTGATGGACGACGATTTTGGCACGCCCCAGGCGATCGCCACCCTGTTCGACCTGAGCCGCGAGACCAACGCGCTGCTCAACACGGGTGAGCCCGTCACCACCGGCACGCTCGAGGCGATCGACGCCCTCTATCGCGAGCTGGGCGAGGACGTGCTCGGCATCCTCCCCGACAACCTTTCTGCCGAGGCAGGCGGTGAGCTGGTCGACGATCTCGTGCGCCTGCTCATCGACCTGCGCCAGGAGGCGCGCGCCGCGCGCGACTGGAAACGTTCCGACGAGATCCGCGACCGGCTGGCCGCTATGGGCGTCGCCCTCGAAGACAGTCCTGAGGGCACTCGCTGGCGCCTGGCAGGGCGCTAGCGCTGCTTCTGACCGTGCGCGAGATCCTCTACGGCCGCCAGCCCGTGCGCGAGACCCTGCGCGCCGGCAGGCGCCAGGTGTTCAAGCTGCTCGTCGTCGCGGGGCTCAAGCCGACCGACATTGTCGGCGAGGCGTTGGCCCGCGCGCGGCGCGGCGGCATCCCGGTCCAGGAAGTGGACCGCAAAGAGCTGGACAAGGTCGCCGGCGGCGAGGCCAATCACCAGGGCCTCGCCGCCGAGGTCTCTGGCTATCCCTACGGCGACCTGCACGCTATCCTGGCGGCGGCTGGCCAGGATGGCCGCCCACCCTTTCTGCTCTTGCTCGACCACCTGCTCGATCCCCAGAATCTCGGCTCTCTCTTGCGCAGTGCCGAGGCCGCCGGTGTGCACGGCATCGTCCTGCCCGGCCGCCGTGCATCTGGTGTCACGCCTGCCGCCGTGCGCGCCTCGGCCGGCGCCGCCGAGCACGTGCTCGTCGCCGAGGTGGCCAACCTGGTCCAGGCGATGCGGCAGTTGCGCGAAGAAGGCGTGTGGCTCGCCGGCCTGGAAGCCGCACCGCAGGCTCAGCTCTACACCCAGGCCGATCTACGCGGTCCGCTCGCCCTCGTCGTCGGCAGCGAGGGCCAGGGCCTCGCCCGCCTGGTGCGCGACACCTGCGACTATCTCATCAAGCTGCCCATGCAGGGGCAGGTGGAGTCGCTGAACGCCGCGACAGCGGGCGCTATTGCGCTCTACGAAGCGCTACGCCAGAGAAGCACATGATCTGTTCACAGTAGCGGCTTCAGCCGCTTTGTCTTCCGCCGTTCCACGCAAGGAGCCCGTCAATGAAGTCAAAGATCCGGAAAATATATCCCTATGCGGCGCTGGTGACAGGGATGGCATGGGCTCTTGGAGCATGGCTCGATTGGCCACGCGATCGCGGACAGGGTAACCTCTCGGTAGTGATCCTGGCGTGATTGGTTTGCTATGGACCGTCGCAATTCTCACCACCCTACAAGATGCTGGATTCACATCAAAAGTAACCAAGGGTTTCGTTGCGATCATGGCAGCGATCTCGGTCATAATGAC
>DATHUZ010000374.1:0-4205 GCA_035461725.1 Anaerolineae bacterium | reverse complement strand
CGGCCAAAGCCGAGCTGCCGATCACGGGCATGACGTGCGCCAACTGCGCCATGGCCATCGAGCGCGGCCTCGGCCGGATGGACGGCGTGGTCGACGTGAACGTCAACCTGGCCAGCGAGCGCGCCAGTGTGCAGTATCTGCCGGGCGTTACCAGCCTGGCGGCCATCCAGCACACCATTCGCGAGCTGGGTTACGACGTCATCGTGCCAGGCGAGGGCGAAGCGGCGGAGGACGTAGAGCGCGCCGCCCGCGAGGCCGAGATCCGAGACCAGACGCGCAAGTTCTGGGTAGGCGTGGCCTTTACACTGCCACTCTTCCTGCTCAGCATGGGACGCGATTTTGGGCTGCTTGGCATGTGGGCCCACGCGTCGTGGGTCAACTGGCTCTTTCTGGCCCTCGCAACGCCTGTCCAGTTCTACGTCGGCTGGGACTATTACGTAGGTGGTGGAAAAAGCCTGCGCGCCGGGTCGGCCAACATGGACGTGTTGGTCGCCATGGGCTCGTCGGCTGCGTACTTTTACAGCTTAGCAGTGTTGCTATTGCCGGGGCTCGGCGGTCACGTCTACTTTGAGACGTCGGCGGCGATCATTACGTTGATCAAGCTGGGCAAGATGCTCGAGGCGCGGGCCAAGGGGCGCACGTCAGAGGCGATCAAAAAGCTGATGGGGCTTAGGCCCAAGACCGCCCGTGTCGTGCGCGATGGCCAGGAAGTCGACGTCCCCATCGCAGCCGTCATGCTCGGCGATGTGGTCCTGGTGCGCCCGGGCGAGCGCTTGCCCGTCGATGGCGTCGTGATCGAGGGCCACTCGGCCGTGGATGAGTCAATGATCACGGGCGAGAGCCTGCCTGTCGACAAGGGACCGGGCGACGAGGTGGTGGGCGGCACCATCAACAAGCAGGGGCTGCTCCGCTTCGAGGCAACGCGTGTCGGTGCCCAGACCGCCCTGGCGCAGATCATCCGCCTGGTGGAAGAAGCGCAGGGCTCCAAGGCGCCGATCCAGGCCCTGGCCGATAGGGTGTCGAGCTACTTTGTGCCGGCGGTCATCGGCATCGCGCTCCTCACCTTTCTCGCCTGGCTGATCGTCGGCGGTGTCGGGTTTACGCAGGCCATGATCTTTATGGTTGCCGTCCTTGTCATCGCCTGTCCGTGTGCTCTCGGGTTGGCCACGCCAACGGCCATCATGGTAGGCACCGGCAAGGGCGCCGAGCACGGCATCCTGTTCAAGAACAGCGCCGCGCTCGAGCGTGCCCACGAGCTCGATACCATCGTGCTCGACAAGACCGGCACCATCACCCGGGGCACACCGTCGGTCACCGACGTGTTCGTCTCAGACGGGGCGGGGGGCGTCAACGCCGATTCCTTGCTCTACCTGGCCGCTTCCGCCGAGCGAGGCTCCGAGCATCCGCTCGGCGAGGCCATCGTCCGCGCCGCGATCGAAAAGGGGCTCGTGTTGGGTGAGCCGGAGCGGTTCGAGGCGGTCACCGGGCAGGGCATTGCCGCCACCGTTGACGGGCGGCAGGTGCTCGTCGGCTCACGCCGGTTGCTGCAGAGCCACGATGTGACGCTCGACGGCCTGGCGGGCTCTGTGACGGCACTCGAGGGCGAGGCGAAAACGGCCATTCTCTACGCCGTCGACGGCCGGCCCGCGGGCGTCGTCGCCCTCGCCGACACGGTCAAGGAGGGCTCGGCCGCAGCCATCCGCCGCCTTCAGGCACTGGGCCTCGACGTGGTCATGATCACGGGCGATAACGCGCTTACAGCCGACGCCATCGGCCGTGAGGTCGGCGTCAGCCGCGTGCTGGCCGAGGTGCTGCCCGGCGAAAAGGCCGACCGCGTGCGCGAGTTGCAAGACGAGGGCCGCGTCGTGGGCATGGTGGGCGACGGCATCAACGATGCCCCCGCCCTCGCACAGGCCGACGTCGGTATTGCCATCGGCACCGGCACCGACGTGGCCATCGCCACGGCCGACGTCACTCTGATGAGTGGCGACCTGTCGGGCGTGGCGCGAGCCATCGGCCTGAGCCGCGTCACGATGCGCACGATCAAGCAGAACCTGTTCTGGGCCTTTTTCTACAACGTCGTCTTGATCCCGCTCGCAGCGGGCGCCTTCTATCCGGCGTTCGGCCTGCGCCTGCATCCGGTCCTGGCCGCCGGTGCCATGGCCTTTAGCAGCATATTCGTCGTCAGCAACTCGCTGCGACTGAAAGGATTTACGATTCACGATTGACGATTTACGATTGCGGCCCACAAGCACAATCGCAGTCGAACCGGCAATCGAAAATCGTAAATCGAAAATCGTGAATCGAATGGGGGAGTGAATGAGCTGGAGACATAGCAGTCTGATTGTCCTTGTCCTGGTCGTCCTGTTGGTCGGGGCTTGCGGGCCTTTGCCGACCGATTCGGCCACCCCGGGGGAGAGCACGGCGCCCACAGAGCAGCCTGCATTTGGCGATACCCCGGCGGCCGCCACCTCGGCGCCTGCCACCTCGGCACCCGGAGGCCCTGCTGCCGGGCCGGGAGAAGCCGTCGATCCCGACGACTATCACTTCCTGGGTGCGCCCGACGCGCCTGTTACCATTGTCGAGTATTCTGACTTTCAATGACCGTACTGCGCCAGATACGTCCGTGAGACGTTTCCGCAGATCCTGAGTCAATATATCGAGATGGGGCAGGTTCGTTACGAATTCCGGCACTTTCCGTTGAGCTTTCACCCGCAGGCGCAAAAGGCCGCCGAGGCGGCCGAGTGCGCCGGCGTACAGGGTGCTTTCTGGGAGATGCACGAAGCGCTCTTTGAGGCCCAGGAACAATGGGCCGGCAACGAGGGCGCCGAGCAGATGTTCGTCGACATGGCCGTCGAGCTGGGCCTCGACCAGGGCCAGTTCGAGGCGTGTCTCACCGGCGGCGAGTTCGCCGACGAGGTGCAGGCCGACCTGCAAGAAGGCCAGGCGGCCGGCGTCACCGGCACGCCCGGATTTCTCATCAACGGTTCGCTGCTGTCGGGCGCGCAGCCCTTTTCCGCCTTCCAGCAGCAGATCGACTACTACCTTGCCGGCGGTGTAGAGCCGAGCATGGAGGTACCGGCCGACAGCTTTCGCAGCATGGGGGATGCCGATGCCCCCGTGGTCGTCACCGAGTTCTCTGACTATGGCTGCCCCGCGTGCGCCCAGGTCGAGCAGACCGTCATTCCGCAGCTCGTCGAGCGCTATGTCGACACGGGCATGGTCCGTTTTGTCTACCGCCAGTTCCCGCTCGAGTCGCTGCACCCGAACGCCCCCGCTGCCTCCCGGGCCGCCTACTGCGCGGCCCAGCAGGGTGCCTATTGGGAGATGCACGAGGTCCTGTTTGCCAACAAGGATCAGTGGAACGGCTCCACCGACCCCATCGCCGACTTTGGCCGGTACGCCACAGATCTTGGCCTCGATGCGACGGCGCTGGCCGAGTGCATCGACTCGGACGAGGCGAGGGTTTTCGTCCAGGGTGACATGCTCGCCGGCCAGGATCTCGGCGTCAACGCCACCCCCTACTTCTTTGTCGGTGACCTGCCCATCCGTGGCGGCCTGCCGATCGAGCAGCTCGGCCAGGTCATCGAGTACGTCGCGGATGGCGGCCCCACGCCCAATATCCTGCCGCAGACGCCGGGTGACTGGCGCCTCCAGGGCGATCCGGCGGGCGGTACCGCCAACGCCATCACCATCGCCTTCCTGAACTATGCCGACCCCGATTCGGCTAACCACGTGCTCGAGGTGTGGCCGCAGCTTCAGGAAACCTACATCGACCCCGGCCAGCTCATCTACGTGGTGCACCCGCTCTTTGAGCAGGTCGACAGCCCCGCTGCCGACGCGGCGACGGCTGCGGTGTGCGCAGCCAGGCAGGACAGCTTCCTGGAGATGCATACGCTCCTCTTTGAGAACCAGGAGGAATGGACGGCCGCGGCTGACGTTCCTGCAGCGCTCGTCGGCTATGCGTCCGACCTTGGCCTCGATGCCGGCCAGTTCGAGTCGTGCCTCGCCTCGGACGATGCGCGGCTGGAAGCCCGATCGGGCAACGTCGTCGCCGCGCTCTATGGCGTGCCCGGTGCCCCTGTCTTTCTCTTTAACAACGGACAGGGTGAGCAGGGCTCGATCACGTTTGAGGAATTCCAGACGATCATCGACTCGATCTCGGGTTAGTAAAGCAAGCTCCGGGTGCGCCCTCAGCCGCTGAG
>DATHUZ010000373.1:0-3233 GCA_035461725.1 Anaerolineae bacterium | reverse complement strand
ATAGACCTTTTTGAGGATCTCGACCAGCCAGGTGGGCCGGCTCACGGTCTCGAGCTCCCGCCCGCGCGCGAGCTCACCGCTTTGGCCACTCGTTCGCCAGCCAGCGGCGCGCCGCTTCCGGCAGCCTGTCCACCGAAGCGCGCACGCGGGTGCACCGGGGGAGCGAGTTGAGGAACATGGGGCCGTACGACTTGGTCAGCACGCGCTTGTCGAGCACGACCACCACGCCCCGATCCGACTTGGTCCGGATCAACCGGCCAAACCCCTGCCGGAAGCGCAGGATCGTCTCGGGCACGGCGTACTCGCCAAAGGGGTCGTCGAACGTCTCGGACCGCGCGCTAAAGATCGGGTCGTCGGGCACCTGGAACGGCAGCCGCGTGATGACCAGCACGCTCAATGCCTCGCCCACCACGTCCACGCCTTCCCAGAAGCTGCGCGTGCCCATCAGCACCGACCGGGGGGTGGTGCGAAAGTTCTCCAGGAGCTGCACGCGCGACGTGCCCGCGCCCTGTTGGTAGACGATGATGCCGTCGTCGGCCAGCGGTCGATCGATCGCGTGCGCCGTGTTCCGGAGGTGTGAGTAGGAGGTAAAGAGCACGAGCGCCCGTCCCTGCGTCGCGCGGCACAGGTGCAGCAGGGTGTCGCACAGCGTCTTTTGATAGTACGGCTCGTTCGGCTCGGGAATGTCCACAGGGATGTAGAGCAGCGTCGATTGTTCGTAATCAAAGGGGGAGCCGACCGTCAGCTCGTCGGCGTCGCGCGCCTGGAGCCGCTCCCGCACAAAGTCGAAATGGCCGTCGGTGCTCAGCGTGGCCGAGGTCAGGATCACCGATTCTTTGGTATGGAACAGGTGCTTCTCCACCAGGTTGCCCACGTGGAGGGGAGCCGCGTGAATCGTTACCCTGTCGTCGCGCGATGACAGGCTGGCCCAGTAGATCGACTTGCCCTCCGGGTCGACGATCGCCCCGTCGAGCTGGTCGGTCACCGCGCGCAGCCGGTTCAGATAGCCGGTGCAGTCCTGGATCGTCCCCTCCAGGTCGCGCACGTCGTAGCCGTCGAGCTCGCTCAGGCCGGCGCACAGCGTCTCCAGCCCTTCCAGTACCGGGTGGAGCTGCGCGGCGACGTTATCCCACGCGATCTCGACGTCGCTCCAGCCCGGCTGCACCCGCAGCCCACTGGTGATCCGCACCCGCTGGTCATACTCTCCACCCCGCCGGCCCTGGCTCTGCAAAAAGCTGCCCAGCAGGTCAAAGAAGGTATAGAGGCCGTTTTTCGCCGCCTCGATCCGGCGCTGCAGCGTCTGCACGTGCCCTTCCAGGATGGTCCACTCTTCCGCCGGGATGGCACCCCGGCAGCGGCCCAGCACCTCGCCCAGGAACCCGGCGCCTCGCGCGCGCCGTCCCGCTCCATACACCCCACCCGACTGGGACAGCTCGTTCAGCAGCCGCTCCACGGCCCACCTGTCGGCGTGAAAGCTCAACTGGCCGGTGACGCTCGCCTCCAGGTGGTGCGCCTCGTCGACGATCAGGTAGCGATAGTCGGGAAGCACGCGGTTGTCGACGGCCACGTCCGACAGGAGCAGGGCGTGGTTCACAATCACCACGTGCGCCCGCTCGGCCGCCTTGCGCGCGCGGTAAAAGAAGCAGCGGCCCCGCTCGCGGAATTTGCAGCGCTCCGCCGTGCACGTGTCGCTCTCCGCCGCCACCTTGTCCCACAGCGCCTGCTCGGCCGTCGTCGGCATGAACAGCTCGCCGCGCTCGCCGGTCTGCGTGCTCGGCAGCCACACCAGCACCTTGGCCAGCATGCGCATCTCGTCGGCCGAGGCCACCCCTGCCTGGCGCAGCACCGCCAGCCGCCGCTGGCACAAATAGTTGCTCCGCCCCTTGAGCACCGCCACGCGAAACTCGAAGGGCAGGATCTGCTGCAGGTCGGGCGCGTCTTTTTGATAGAGCTGGTCCTGCAGGTTGATCGTATTGGTCGAGACCACCACCCGCTCGCCGTTCTGGTGGGCCCAGACGATCGCGGGCAGCAGGTAGGCCAGGCTTTTGCCCGTCCCTGTCCCTGCTTCCACCATCAGGTGCTGGCGATCGTTGAACGCGTTCGCCACGGCACGCAGCATGTCCACCTGCTCGGGCCGGTGCTCAAAGCCGGGAAAGCGCCGGGCAAAGAGGCCGTCCTCGCCGAGCATGTGCGCCAATGCGTCCACGTCGAGGGCGCGGGGCGTCGCCGCCCGCTCCAGATCCTCCCCTTCCTCGTCGCGCGTGGCAAAGAGGGGGCCGAGGGCATCCTCGTCGACGGTCAACTGTGCGGCGAGCTGCTGGCCGATGGCGCCGAGGAAAGGGCTGTGGGCCTGGGCCTGTTCCACGTCGCGAAAGACGACCTTGAGCGACCAATCGACGTCCGCTGCCAGGCGGCTGATCTCTCTCAGGATGGCGCGAGGCAGCTCGTAGGCGTGCTGCAACAGGGCCACGAACAGGTCCTTGGTCGACAGCGCGTCGTCGAGGGCGCGGTGCGACTGCAAGCTCGGCAGCCCAAACGCCTGCCCGAGCAGCTCGAGGCTGTAGCGCGCCGTGTGGGGCACCAGCACGCTGGCCAGCTCAAAGGTGTCCACCGTCGGATTCGTGACGTCGAGCCCGTGGCTGCGCAGGAAGGCGAGGTCAAAGCCAATGCTGTGTCCCACCACCGGGTAGGAGCCGACAAAGCGCTGCACCGCGTGCGCGACCTGTGAAAAACGGGGCGCGCCGTCCACTTCTTCCTGGAGGATGCCGGTCAGTTGCTGTACCTGGATAGGGATGGGGCGACCCGGGTTGACCAGCGATCGCCACTCTTTTAACACGCGGGCGTGGACACACCCTTCTCCCAAAGAGACGCGAAAACAGACCGCGCCTATCTCCAGTATTGTGTCCCGCTCTGCATCCAGGCCCGTGGTCTCGAGATCGAGGGCAACGTAGGTGCGATTCATGGAACTCCGATCTAGGGGAGCCTCTCCTTCCGCCTCCCAAGCCCCCGGATTATACCCCACCCCAGCCGAAAAGGCAAGATGGCGCGTGCCGGGGGGCGAGGCTGTTGCAAGATCGGAAACAAACCGGGTTTTTCCGTCGCGGTGCAGTAGCGTGCTGCCCGAGGGAGACGTGGGCAACGTCAGCAACCATCTTACGCAAGCAAAAACCCGGTTTGTCCGTGCCGGCGGGCAATTTCGTGAAATGTGCTTGCTGCCCCTTGCCCTGCCTGCC
>DATHUZ010000372.1:0-4212 GCA_035461725.1 Anaerolineae bacterium | reverse complement strand
CCGAGCCACTAACCATTCACCGCCCGCCGGATCATCTCTTTAGAGGGCACCGGCGAAAAACGCCCATCCTCCAGCTTGTAGACCCGGCACGCCAGCGCCACCGGCATCTCCCCTGCCCCCGCCTCGTCCACGTCCACGCCGTCCACCCGGATCGTGGGCGACCCGTGAAAGCCATACCGGGCCGCCTCCTCGTCCGCCAGCACCTCGATCCGCTCGATCTCGGCCTCGATCCCCTCTTCCGCCAACACCTCTTGCAGCCTGTCCCACGCCTGCGGGTGCGATGGGCAGTCACTCCAATACAGAAACTCGATCCTGCGCTTGTCCATGTCTCCCTCCCGCCCCCAGTATAGCACAACCTCCGATCCTTGTCGCGATACATCGTGCGTGAGTACCTATCACGCATCACGTATCACGCACCACGCATCACGCATCACGTATCACGCATCACGATTTGACATTTGCCGCTTCTACAGGTATATTGAAGGGCGTGACTGACAACATCGAGCGCCCGTTGGGCGATTGGCTAAGGCATCGCCGCGAAGAGCTGGGAATTGACCTGAATCAGGCCGAGATCGAGACGCGCATCCGGCGTCGTTCTCTCGAGGCCCTCGAGTCCGAGGAATTCGACGCGTTACCCGACCTCGTCGTCGGCAGAGGCTTCTTGCGCAACTATGCCGCCTACCTGGGGCTCGACCCCCATGAAGCGTCGGTGCGCTATGGGCGCCTGGTTACCGTGCCTCTGCCCGAGCCCACCTCTGTCGATCCAGACACGCCCTTCAACGCCGGCAGCTTTCGGCCTGTGCCGCTTCACCAGATGCCCGGATTTATCCAGCGCCGCGGCTGGTGGTTGGCGGGCGTCCTTTTCGTCGCCATCCTGGCGGTGGCTGCGCTCGGGTGGTGGAACTATCCACGCGTGTCGGCATTCGTCGCCGGCCTGTGGCCCACCCGCGCTCCGACCGCGGTTGTCACACCGCTCCATACCCGGACGGGCCTGCCACTGGCGACCGCCGCGCCTTCTGCCACCGCCACTCTCCGGCTCACCGAGCCGGCCACCGCCACCGGCGCCGCGCCCACAGAACTTCCCACGTCGACGCCGACCCGGACGCCAACCTGGACGCCATCTCCCTCACCCAGCCCGTCGCCGCAGGTCTACACCGGCATCTTTATCGAGCTGGCGTTCACCGGCACTTCGTGGGTCCAGGTCACGGTCGACGGTGTCCGCGAGTTTCAGGGGGAGCTGGAGACCGATACCTATCGCTCCTGGTACGGGCAGGAGCGGATCGAGCTGCGCATCGGCAACGCCGGTGTCGTTCTCGTCACCATCAACGGCCAATCGCTTGGCGCGCTTGGCGCCGACGGTGAGGTCGTCGACCGCGTCTTTGAAAAGGTCGGCGATGACGTAACCTCCGGCACGGCGACGCCAGGCCCCGATTCCACTCCCGGGACCGAGACCACGACACCCGGGGATCTTGACGTCACCGACACACCCTCTGTGCCAACCGGCACGCCGCCTGCGCCAACCGACACGCCACCCCCACCCACGGAAGAGGCGGCACCACCCGCCGAGGAGCCCTCGCCGACCCCAGGCGAGTAATGGTGCGCACCACCATGCCTGACGACCCGCTCGCCTTGCCTCGTATCCCTGTCATCGGACTGACCTGTTTCGAGACCCCTGCCGACGAGCAGAGGTCGGCGCGCGTGTGCCAGAGCCTGAGCTACGTCCGTGCCCTGCAGAGCGTCGGCGCGGTTCCCCTGTTGATTCCTCACGCACCCGATCCGCGCCACCTCGACGTGCTCTACCGGCGGCTGGATGGCCTGCTGCTGCCCGGCGGGGGCGACATCGATCCCATCCACTATGGCGAGCCGCGCCACGAAAAGTGCAACGAGCCGAGCCCCGCGCGCGACGAGACCGAGCTCACGCTGGCACGCTGGGCGATCGAGGATCGCCTGCCCCTCCTCGGCATCTGCCGTGGCATACAGGTGCTGAACGTCGCCCTCGGCGGCACCCTCTTCCAGGACATTGTCGCGCAGGTGCCCGGCGGCAGAAAGCACGACTGGTACCCCGACCATCCGCGTAACCTCACCCCCCACGACGTCACCCTGGCACCCGGCACCCGCCTCCTGGCCCTGTCCGGCGTCGACTCGATGCCGGTCAACAGCCTGCACCACCAGGCCGTCAAGGACCTCGCCCCCGGCCTGCTTGCCACCGCGCACTCACCCGAAGGCATCGTCGAAGCGGTCGAGGCGCCGGATCATCCCTTCGCCCTCGCCGTACAATGGCACCCCGAAGAGCTCGCCCCCACCGATCCCCGTGCCCGCCGCCTCTTCGACGCCCTCGCCTCCGCTGCCGCCCACCGCCTCTCCTCCCGTTCGTAGTAACGGCTTCAGCCGTGTGCCCCGTTCGTACTAACGGCTTCAGCCGTAGCAGCCCTAACAAACCCTTCCAATCCACGCCAGACCCACGTTGACCATTCCGCCCGATTCTGCTATAATGATCCCGCGCACACCCTGACTGCAAAGGAGCACACACCATGGACGAATGGCTAGAATCACTGGTCCCGTGGGGCACAGAGGCGCTGGTCCAGATCCAATCCTACTGCCCCGACTGGGTCCTCTCGTTCTTTCGAGGAATCACCTTCCTCGGCCAGGAAGAATTCTATCTCTTCTTGCTGCCGCTCGTGTATTGGTGCGTCAGCCGCCGCGTCGGCGCCGGTCTCGGCTACCTGCTCATGCTCTCTACCTGGCTCAACAGCGTCGTCAAGCACATCTTTGCCGTCCCGCGTCCCGACGATCCACGCCTGCGCTTTCTCTATCGCGAGACGAGCCCTTCCTTCCCCAGCGGGCACTCGCAGAGCGCCGTCACCAACTGGTCATACCTGGCCTACCGCTATCGCCGCGCCTGGATGTGGGCGGGCGCGGTGCTGCTCGCACTGCTGATCGGCGTGTCGCGCATGGTTCTCGCCGTTCACTTTCCCCAGGACCTGATCGGCGGCTGGACGATCGGCATCCTCCTCCTGGTACTCTTTGCCTGGGCCGAGCCGCGAGCGATACGCTGGCTCGGCACCCAGTCGCGGGCCGTGCAGCTAACCCTGGCGACCCTGGTGCCCATCGCCCTCATCTTTCTCCACCCCACCGATGCCGACGGTTTCTACCCGTCCCCTCACGCCATCACACCCGCTGCCGCCGTCATCGGCATCGGCGTGGGCATCGTGCTGGAGCGTGCCTACGTCCGCTTCGAGGCCGGCGGCCCGTGGCACCAACGCCTCCTGCGCCTTCTCCTCGGCATGGTCATCGTCGTCGCCATCTATGCCGCCCCCAAGCTCATCCTGCCCGACGACCTGCCGCACGCCGCCGAGTCTGTCGCCCGCTTTGTGCGCTATGCCCTGATCGGTTGGGCCACCGGCTTTTTCTGCCCCTGGCTCTTTGTCAGGCTCGGCCTCGCGCCGCGCGAGTCCGATGCGGCAGCCCCGTCCACCCGGCTGAGCCTTTCCGTGTAGAGGCGCCGGGAGGAAATACCGCCCCGTGTGAGGTTTGGCACCCATGACGCGCCTTCTCGTCTGGCTGACCTCGTTTTCGAGCCTGCTCGGGCTCGCAGTTACCCTCTGCCTGGGTCTCTACCTCGTCACCCGCACGCCGCGCAGCCGCCTGTCGTGGCTCGCCGCGCTCACGCTCTGGTCGCTCAGCGGCTTTACCCTCTACACCGCCCTGCTCGTCGCCCGGCCCGACAGCCAGGCCCTGACCCTCTTTCGGCCTACTGCTGCCATCGCACTCGCGCTCGGGTTTCACCTCACCCTGCTCTTGCCACCAGGTGGTGAGCCGGCGGTGCGTGACTTTTACCTGCCGCCCCTTCACCTGCCACCGCGCGCGGTCTTGCACCTTGGCAGATGGGCGCCCATCCTCGTCCGCCTGGTCGTGCCGCTATCCTACATCCTGGCGCTCCTCCTGCCCGTGCTCGGCGCCTTTCCCCTCGGCCTGGCACCCGACACCCCCGATGGCCCCGCCATCTACCTGTCCGAGCGTGTCACCGGCCCTCTCTATGCCGCTTCGCTCGCCTACCTGGCGCTGCTCGAAGCGCTGGCGCTGATCCACCTCTGCACCCGCCGCCAGGCTGCGGCCGGGGCGCGCGACAGGCGTCGCTACACGCCGCTCTTCATCGCCGTGCTCCTCACCGGTCTCGCCGGACTCTACCTGGGGCTGGGCACCTGGCTCGAG
>DATHUZ010000371.1:0-4362 GCA_035461725.1 Anaerolineae bacterium | reverse complement strand
CTGGTCATCCTGCGCGGTTGGGCCGGCACCATCTCGACCGATGACTTGCTGGCCCCCCAGCCGGCACGTGTGGATCTGATCTTCCAGTCACCGCTGGTCGGGCGTGAGGCCGAGCTGTTCCACCTGCGGCAGGCGCTCGAGTCAGCGGTGCAGGGGAACGGCCCGGTGGTCTTTGTGCAGGGCGAAGCCGGCGTGGGAAAAACGCGGCTCGTGCAAGAGCTCGCGACAGTGTCCACCGCCCCGCAGGCGACACCCGGCGTGCGGCTCTGGCTGGGCAAGAGTTACGAGGCCGAGCGGCTGCCCTACCAACCCTTTGTCGAGATCTTACGCCTCTGCCTGCGGCGCAGCGACCACGAATGGGCGGCACCTTACCGGCTCCAGCCGTTGCTCACACTGCTGCCCGAGCTGGGCACCGACCCGGCCCTCTCCACGCTCCCGGTTCCGGTTGCGCTTGGCGCCGAAGCGGAAAAGTACCGCCTCTTTGACGCCGTCGCGTTTGCCCTCGCCGAGATGGCGGGCGGTCAGCCTACCGTGCTCTGCATGGACGACCTGCAGTGGGCCGACGCGGCCAGCCTCGAGCTCCTCGCCTTCCTGGCCCGCGCGCTGCACGGCGCGCCGATCCTGCTCTGCATCCTCTACCGCAGCGAGGAGGTCGGCCCGGATCACGCCGTGGTTCAGCTACAGCACCAACTGAGCCGCCAGGGCCGGGCAGTGACTCTCGATCTGGAGCCGCTCGACGCGGTGAGCGTAAGTTGGATGGTCGGCGCCATGTTCGGCGAGCTGGCCGCCGCCGAGCGGCTGGGCGCTATGATCTACCGCGAGGCCAGGGGCAATCCATTTTTCGTCCGAGAAATCGTCCAGTCGCTGGTCGAAGATGGCCTGATCTACCGTGCCGGCGGCCAGTGGCAGCGCCGCACAACGGACCGTGGGGATGTGCCTGCCGGCATCCTCGACCTGCTCGACCACCGCCTGGCGCGCCTGGGCGAGCCGGCCCGCCGCGCCGTGCTCGTGGCCAGTGTCATCGGCCGCGAGTTCGATTTCGACACCCTGCGCCTGGCCGGGCAGTTTGACGAGGATCCACTCCTCGACGCCCTCGACGAGTTGGTGCACTCCCGGGTGCTGCACGAAGACACGAGCCGCCGCATCGAACGTTACGACTTTTGCCACGACCAGATGCGTAGAATCGCCTACGCCCGGCTCAGCCTCTCCCGGCAGAGGCAATTCCACCGCCAGGTCGCCCGGGCAGTCGAACAGATCCACGAGGCGGACCTCGACCCGCTGGCGGGTGAGCTGGCCCGTCACTATGAGCGAGCCGGCGATGTGGCGCAGGCGGTGGCCTGGTCCAAGCGCGCCGGCAAGGCTGCACAGGACCGGATCGCCCTGGAAGAGGCACTGGAACACTACCAGCGTGCCCTGCACCTGGAAGAGGAGCTGCCGCCCGACCCCGAACGCCGCTACCGCCTGTCAGCCCTGGCCGTCGGCGTGGCGCATCCTGCAGGCCGGCCAGAGATCGTCGATCTGTTGAGCCAGCAGATGCTCGACACGATCGATCGCCAGGCACCGGCCTGGGAGCCGCGGCGCTGGTCGGTGCTCAAAGAAATGGCCCTGTCTTACCAACAACGAGGTGAACCGGCACGCTTCGAAGCCATGTGCGCCCGCCTGGTGGAGCTGTCGGCAGATGATATGGCGAGGCAGACCTTTTCCTACCTCCTGTGGGGGCTGGCGCTCAAAGAGGTGGATCGGCTGGACGAAGCGGGGGCCAGGTTGTGGCACAGCCTGGAGCTGGCCACCGAGATCGGAGATCGACGGTTGACGGCCGTCGCCCGCCGTGAGATAGGGAATATCCATCTGCTGCGCGGCGACCCGGAAGAGGCCCGGGCACATCAAGAAGAAGCCCTGCACATCCTGCGCTCCATCCCCGAAACACACCAGTCCGACATCGCCTTCTCGACCATCGACCTGGCCGAAACCCTCTACTCCCTCGGCTGCTACGCCGAGGCCGCGGCGCGCCAGGCAGAAGCACTCGACATCAGCCGCCAGATCGACTACTTCTGGTTGGAAATGTCGGCACTGGGCGACCTGGGACGCTCGCAGATCAGGCTGGGGCAGTGGGGAGCCGCGCGTACGGAGCTGCGGCAGGCCGTGGAAGGGAACCGGCGCCTGGGCGAGCGGCTCGAGCAGGTGAGCTATGCCCTTGCTCTGGCCTACGTGGAGCGCCAGCTGGGTCACAACGCCGAGGCGCACGCCCTGATCGTCGAGGCGTTGGCCCTGGCACAACGCCGCAAGTCGCCGGCCGGTGAGGCATACGCCCTGGTCGAGCTGAGCCTGGTTGAGCTCGGGTTGGGCCACTACGAGGCGGCTCAGGCCTACACGACCGAGGCCCTGCACGCCGCCCATCAGGCCGAGTCGACGGCAGCCATCGCTGCCGCGCGGCTGGCCTCGGGGCAGGTCGCTCTTGCCGGCGGAAACCGCCAAGCAGCCGCCGGCGCCGCGACGTGGGTGCTGGCACGAGGTGCCGCCGTACGCAGCCAGGATCGGGCACAGGCGCACCTCTTGCGTGGACTGGCCGACGGTGATGAGGCGGATCTGCACGCCGCCCGGACAGTGGCGCGCGAGACGGGCGATCTGCCCACCAGATGGCGCGCCGCCCTCGCCCTCGCCGCGCAGCGTCGCCAGGCAGGCGACGACAAAGGAGCCGAGCAATGGCGGCACGCCGCGGAGGCCGAGGCTGACGCGGTGGCTGCCACTTTCGAAGACCCGGAGCTGGCCGAAGCGCTGCGCCGGCACGCCGCGGGCCCCTGAAAACCGCGACCACCGCTCGTAAAGAAAGTCAGCACCGATCTGGCAGGCAAGTAGCCGGCTGTCACCACAACGACAGTCGAGGGTCAGGTAGATGCAGATCCAGCGTGGTAAAATGCGGTCTGGAGGGAAACAATGAAAACCTTGGTGGTTTACGATTCCGTCTATGGCAACACTGAGGTCATCGCTCGCGCCATCGCCAGCGCGCTTCCCGGCGAGGTGCAGGTGGCACACATAGATCAGGTGAGCGCCGACGACTGCGAGGCCGTCGATCTGCTGCTCATCGGATCTCCTACCCAGGGCGCGCTGCCGACAGAAGCGGCCCGGGCCCTGATCGAGAGGATCGGGCCGCCGGCACGTGCCGCTGCGAGGGCGGCGACGTTCGACACCCGGCTGACGTGGCCGTTCCTCGAGCGATGGGGAGGCTTTGCGGCGGAGAAGATGGCCGCCGCGATCGAGGAAAAGGGTTGGACGATGGCCGGCACACCGGGCGGATTTTTCGTCAAAGGGCTCAAGAAAGGGCCGCTCAGGCGTGGGGAAGCCGATCGTGCAGCCGCATGGGCCAGGGTGCTGATGGTGCGATAGGCTCGCCATGGGGAGAGATCGAGATGTCTCGAAACGTCATCGGAGTTGATGCGATCTTGGAGCTCGCCGCGGAGGAGAATGTCGCCGCCCTCGGAATTGGCCCTGCGTCGGCGATGGCAAATGAGCGAGCAGGCCACCGGCCGGAAGACCTGCTGCCAGGTGCATCGAGCCTGATCTGTTTCGGGCTGCCTGTGCCCGAGGGCGTGTACCGCACCCCGTCGCACACTCTCGAGACTGTCTGGCGCTCCCAGAACCTCAACTACCGCCTCCTCGATACCCTGTCCGTGCGCATCGCTGCCCTGCTCGAAGAAAATGGTGCACGCGCCGTGCCGATCTATGGCTGCCAACCGATGGGAGTAAATCAGAGAGGACAGGTAGAGGGCTATCTGAACCAGATTCAGATGGGCAGCGCGACCGGTATCGGCGTTGTCGGCAGGAACGGGCTCCTCCTCCACTCCCGTTATGGTGCGCGGCTGATGCTGGGCGGCATAGTGACCACAGCAGAGCTGCCGGCAGTGCGTTATCCGGAGATCGATGAGCCGGGATGCCCGCCCGGCTGCCGCATCTGTGCCGACGCGTGTCCGGTTCACGCCATCTTGCCCGAGCAGAAGCGGGTGCGGATCATGACCTGCCTCGGCCACACCGCACGCACACCTTACATGTCCCAACTCTGGTTCTTCATCCTGAGCAAGCTCCGGCCCGCCGCGGCAGCAAGGTACATGAGCCTTCGGGCTTTCGACGAGCACACGTTCCACGTCTGCTCGGCGTGTGTCACACTCTGCCCTTATGGGCAGGAAACGTGACGGGCAGCGGTTACCGATTTAAAAGTATGAAGGGGGTTGGCATGGACTATACTGCACGAGTCGTCATCATCGGACTATCTTTCGTCATTGTTTTCCTTTCGGGCCTCTGGGTCAGCCGGAAAGGAAGGCCGCTCAACGTCGGCCTGTCGACGATCCACAAGCTGGTTTCGCTAGC
>DATHUZ010000370.1:0-5964 GCA_035461725.1 Anaerolineae bacterium | reverse complement strand
CAGCCGAGGGTGAGCGGCGTCTCGGGCATCAGGATGCGTGCCACGGCGACGAGGCGCCCAACGAGGTCGGGCGCAGGGGGCGCGGTCGCCGCCATGCGGCTGCCCGGTAGAGGGCGCAGTGCGACGATGACCAGCACGTCGGCGCCCACCCGCTGCACGATCTCGAGAGCGTGCAGCTCACCACGGAACTCTCCAAAGTAAAGCCCGGCGACGACGTGTGGCGCCACAGGCAAGCCCGCTTCCCGAAGCACGGCGAGGCCGCGCTCGTAATCGGCCGGGGTGTAGGGCAGACCGTAGACGCGGCGGATCGTCTCCTCGTCGCCGATGACGTCGAACAGGGCCTGATCCACACCCGTGTCCGCCAGTGCACGGGCTGTGGCAGCGTCCAGCACGCCGGTGTGAACAATGACGGTGAGGCCGAGGCGTTTGATCTCGGCGATGGCCGCGAGATGCGCCCGCAGAGGCACGGCGCCCGTGGCGTCGGCTCCACCACTGATCAGCATCCCCTCGCACCCTCCCGCCTGCAGCTCCCGCGCCAGCGCCACGAGTGCCCGCGGCGTCGTCGCCGGCAGCATCGTCTCGAGCAGCCTGCGGCCGCAGTGCGCGCAGTCGAGGGCGCACGCCTTGCCGGTCAGGCTGACCGTAGCGAAGCGGTGCGCGTCGTTGACGTAATCTTCTGTGGCAAAGCGCCGCGCCCCGGGCACGGCCAGGCCGAGACGCTGTGGGAACGCTTCCGTCCGCGCCAGCCACGCCCGTGCCTGCAGCTCGGGCCACGGCAGCGCGAACAGGGCCTCAGGCCCTGCCGTCGCCAAGGCCATCGTAGTCTCTGAGCTGGTAGCGGATGAGGGCCACGTCCTCGATGTCCGGCTCGAAGGCATAGTTGCGGATCGGCCTGCCGGGGCGCTCGTTGCCAAAGGGCCGGTTGCAGGCCGTGCGCCCATTGCTTCCGGGGCAGCCCGAGGTCATGAACGGCTCGCCGAACTGGATGCACTCTTCCAACACTTCCTGGGCCACGCCATAGTCGACGATCCGCCCGGCGTCATCAAAGCGCATCGCTTCCGAACGCGCGTGGTCGCGGTCGACCAGTGAGCGCGCCAGTTGGACGCGCCGGTACTGCCCGTAGCTCGGCTGGCCCAGGCCGTCGAGGCTGGTGCCCGCTTCCGGAAAAAAGCTAAAGAGGTGGGTGGTCGCGCCCATGTCGCGTGCCCGCTGGATGGTGGCGACCATCTCTTGCTCCGTCTCGCCCAGGCCGACGATGAGGTGGACGCCGATGTGCCCTCTGCCGAATATCTCGGCGGCTCCCGCCAACATCTCCCAGAACTGCTCCCAGCGGTGCGGCCCACGCACTTCACGACCGCGGTAGCGCTCGAAAATCTCGGGGGTGGCGGCGTCGATGGCGACGGTGGCAATGTCGGCGCCGGCGGCGCGGCTCTCTGCCAGGCGGTTGGGGTCGCGGATGACCGTGGGTGAGATCAGGCACGAGACAGGACGCCCCGTCTCGGTGTGAAAGCGGTGGACGATGGTGTTCATGTCGTCAAAGGCGCGCGGGTGGGTAATCATGCCGACGCACACGCGCTGGAGCTGCCCGCCATCCTCCCTCAGCCGCGCGATGATGTCGCTGACAGGGTAGGTGGGCCACCGCACCCGGATAAAGGTCCGCTCGGCGTCGGTGACGTCCACCTCGCGCACGCTGTTCAACCCACAGTAGGCGCACCGCCCGACGCACCGCTCGCCATAGGTGAGGAGTAGATTCAGGCCGCGCAGATAGGAGCCGCGGCGAAAGGTGTTGGGATAGTAGCCCAGCGATTTGGCAGCAGCCATGCTCGTCTGTACATATTCTGGACTGAACATCAGATTTCTCCTTCCAAGTTAGCCCTTGGGACGCCCGTAGGCACGAAAGGCGATCCACGTCTCGGCGACGACGGCGCTCAGAGCTTCAACGTCCGCCGTCCAGCGCCCATCCAGGAAGTGCCGGTTCAAAAGTGCCTGGCGCATCGGCGCGGCCCGGACGTCGAGCCACTCGCGGGCGTGCGAGTCGAGGTGTGCCGGGTCCTTTTCCCTGACGGACCGCGCTGCGGCCTCGCCTGCCGTCTGCCCGCTGAGCACGGCGGGCGCGATGCCGCCGCCGGTGACAGGGTGGGTGAGCCCTGCCGCATCGCCGGCGAGCAGCACCTGGCCGGTGCGAACCTGCGCCACCGTGCCCCCCGTCGGGATGGCTCCCCCTGTCCGGCCGGTCCCATCCGCCGTCGAGAATTTGAGATGGTCCAGCAGGTGGGCCAGGGCATCGCCAGGCCGACCGCCCATCTCGAGGTTCACGGCGACTCCGACGTTGGCCGTGTCCCCTTTTGGAAAGAGCCAGCCGTACCCACCCGGGTAGGCCGGATCGAAATAGACCTCGGTGCACGCACGGGGTGCCGGTAGCACTAACTCTGCCTGGGCGGCGTGCACAAACTCGGACTGGCGCTGCCCAACCCAGCCACCGACCGTCGAGTAGGGGCCGTCGGCGCCGACGACGACCTGCGCCCGCACCCGGGCCTCCCGGTCGCCGCGGCGCAGGAGCACCTCTTCCCCATCCCATTCCACGGCACGCCAGCCCACGCGCAGCTCGGCCCCGGCGCGGCGGGCGAGCACCGCCAGCTGTTTGTCAAAGAGCGCGCGATCGAGCACCCAGCCGCGCGAGGGCCGCTCGACGACCTCTCCGTTTGGCAGTGTGGTGCGCATGTGGTGGATCTCCTGGGCGACGCACGCGCCCGGGATGGGCACGGCCTGGCCCAACTGCCAGGGCACAAACTCGGCGCACTGCACAGGCAGCCCGATCTGGCGCCGCCTCTCGACGAGGAGCACGCGCACCCCTGCCAGAGCCGCCTGCCTGGCGGCGCAGCAGCCGGCCGGCCCCGCGCCGACAACCAGGACGTCGAACGACTCGGCGCCGCTCACGGCCGGCGTCCGTTGCCGCTCACCTGCCGCACCACCCGCTCGAGCAGGTCCATCTTCAAATGGGTCTGGTTCTCAAAGCGACCGGCATAGGCATCCTGCTCCTTGCCCAGGTCGTAGCAGGTCGAGCTGTCCACGTCGACCAGGACGCCTGGCAGCCCGATTCGCTCCATGTCGTCGCGGTGCTTGGCATAGAACGCCTCGCAGCAGCTCCCGACGAATGCAGGCTCGCCCTCGTCGCGCAGCCGCTCCAGCGTGGCTTCCAGGTCCTCATAGTTCTGGATGCTGGTCGGGCGCAGGCCATACCGCTCGGCGAGGGCAAAGGCGTCGCCGATGCAGCACGCGCCACACTGGTCGCAGCCGTGCTCGTAGCGTAGATGGCAGTCGGGCAGCTTGGCGCAGTAGGGCAGCAGTAGCGTGCGGCAGTCGTGGATCTCGGCCAAGCGCCGGACCACCGTGTAGATATCGTTGACCTCGTCGGCGCCGATGTCGTGGTCCGTGTAGGCCAGCTTGTCGAGCGCCTGCCGGATCGAGTAGAGGACGTCATCCGGCGTCACTCCCGGGATTTGCACGCCGCTGTCGCGCCAGAAATTGTGTACGATGCGCTCGATGTCGGGCATGCGCGCAGGCGCGTTTTTCAGCGCCGCCTCCAGGTCCAGGATGGCGCGCCTGGGGTAGGCGAAAAAGTCGCCTGTGATCAGCGCGCTGGCGATGCGCCGCGCCCGCTCGTCGACCACGAGCGCCACGCGCACCAGGCCGCCAGGGCTCTTGTAGAGGGCGCGCAGCTCGCGCCGGCCGTCGAGCGAGCGCCGTGTGCCATACACCCACTCGTCCGATTCGAAAAGGGGCAGCCGCTCTGCGAACAGTGCCTCTTCCGCGTCTGTCAGGCCCGATGCCTCGAACTCGACGCCGAGTACCTGGCTGAATCCCGCCACCAACGCCGCCTTGATCTCGGCAAGCGGCGGTACGTGCCCCAGCTCCCACTTCAGGCACGTCACCCGCTCCTTGACAGAGTCGATCTCTTTGTCGCGCAGCTTTTCCGTGGGGATGCGCAGCGCGCGCAGCATGGTGTCGACGTCGAAATCGATCAGGAGCGAGCCCTGGAACATGAACGAGGCGCCCAGCGCCGTCCCGCCCGTGCCCGAGATCTTGCGCCCGTCGACCTCGATGTCGTTCTTGGGGCGAAAGGCGGCAACGACACCGAGCCGCGCCAGGCCGTGCACCGCAGCGCTGCACAACTGCTCGTACATCGCCTCGACCTGGGGTGCGATGGCGGGGTGACCCTGCGGGGCATAGATTTCCCAGCCGAGGGCTGTGCAGTCCCAATAGAGGCCGCCGCCACCCGTCAGGCGGCGGTTGATGTCGATGCCGTGATCGCGGCAATAGTCGACGCGTATTTCCTGCTCTACGGCTTGATGATAACCGATGAGCGCACAGTGGGGATCGAACTGCAGAAAGCGCAGGGTAGAGGGCGCGCGGCCCTGGCTGTGTGCCGTCAAGATGACCTCGTCGAGAGCCATGTTGCGCGCGGCAGAAGTAGGATCTGTATCGAGCAAACGCCAGATTTGTGTCATCCGTTTTTCCAATCGACTGTGATGTGGAGATTATATCCGCGGGCACACGCGGTGTCAAACGGCCGGTCGCGGCGAGCAGTACCGGGCACGTCGCAGGCGCGGCGGCCGCGACCTCTGGCCCCGCAATCCCGGCCACCGGCGGCTCACAGGTGCCGCGTGAACCACTCCCTCGCCAGCCGCGCCACCTCCTCCAGCGTTCCCGGCTCCTCGAACAGGTGACCGGCGCCCGGCACGATCTCGAGATCCACCCTGTTCGTCTCTATCTGCGCCATCGCCTGCTCGTTCAGATCGATCACCACCTCGTCGCGTCCACCGACGATCAACAGGGTCGGCGCCTCGACCAGCGCCAGTGACGGGCCGGCCAGGTCGGGCCGTCCACCGCGCGACACGACCGCGTGTACGTGCCTCGGGCGCCGGGCGGCGGCGATCAGCGCCGCCGCTGCCCCCGTGCTCGAACCGAATGTGCCCACCCGCAGGCGGCGCGTCTCCTTTTGCTCGTCGAGCCAGTCGACTGCATCGACCAGCCTGCCGGCGAGCATCTCGATGTCGAAACGTAGATGCCTCGTGCGCAGGTCGATCTGCTCTTCTTCCGCCGTCAGCAGGTCCATCAGCAGCGTCGCCAGCCCGCCATCGTTCAGTGCGCCCGCGACAAAGCGGTTGCGGGTGCTATGCCGGCTGCTGCCGCTGCCGTGCGCAAAGAGCACGATCCCCCGGGCGTCGGGTGGGATCGTCAGATTGCCTTCCAGCACCACGTCGTGGCTCGGAACGCGCACCAGCTCTTCCTGTTGCCCGGAGGATCGTGAATCTCTTGTCACGCCTAGACCCCGTTCAGCATTTCCGGCGGCACGCTCCGCTCAAAGCTGACGATCGTATTCGTCCCGTCCGAGGCCTCGATGCGCAGCGCCATGTCGGCACCCCGCTCGTCCCGCTCGACGACGATCCGCTCGGTGCCGTCCACGCTGTGGATCACGTGCTTCTGGGGCAGGCTGCCTGCGCCGACGATGACCAGGTCCTCGTCGCTGTCTTCCGACATGCTGACCCCGTGGAAGGTGCCCGCGTCGAGCAGCACCTGCCTGTCGTCGTCGATGCCCGTGCCCTCTACCTCGATGCCCACCAGCCAGTTCTCGTGCATCTGGCTAAAGCTGTCCAGAAAACTCTTCCACTCTTTCTTCGGAATCTCTACAGTTGGCATAACGCGTTCCTCCCCTTGTCTTGGTTTCTTGTTACACATCGCGAGTACGCAGAGCTGAATCACAAAATCTCTGTGTAGCTCCGTTCATCTCTGTGTATCTCTGTGTAACTCCTCCTGCCGCGCGGCGTCGAGCAGCGCACGCACCTCATCGTCGGTCATCTGCTCAAAGCTTTCGTACCAGGCGCCGATGCCAAAAAAGGGCTCGGGGGTCGCCACGCACACGACGTCGTCGACAATCGCCTCGAACTCGGCGCACGTCTCGGG
>DATHUZ010000369.1:0-3471 GCA_035461725.1 Anaerolineae bacterium | reverse complement strand
AGGGCGGATTGGCAATCCGCCCCGCGTCACAGAGATACGCAGAGGAATAGAGATCGGGAGAGAAAAAGACGGATGGCCAAGAAAAAGAGCGCGACGACGCTGGCAATGAGAGCGCTGGACGAGAAGGGGATCGAGTACGAGCCTCTGCCACAGGCGCGCAAGCAGTTCACGGCGGAAGGCGTGGCGGCCGACCTGAACGTGCCGGTAGCGTGGGTGGTAAAGGCCATGATCGTGCAGAGCTCTAGCCATGGGTTTGCGCTCTTTGTCGTCCCCGGCGACAGGCACCTCAGCCTGAAGGCAGCCGGTGCCGCACTCGGCGACAAGAACGTGATGCTCGCCGCCCAGCGCGACGTAGAGCGCGTGACCGGGTACCAGGTGGGCGCCGTGTCGGTGCTCGGCTACCGGCGCGACGACGTTCCATCTTATGTCGACGAAGGTGTGCTCGCACTGGAGCGCGTCGTGATCAGCTCGGGGCGGCCCGACATGGGGCTAGCACTCGATCCGGATGACCTGGTGCGGGCGCTGCAGGCAACGGTCGGCGAGTATGCGTACTAGGGCTGCTGGCTAGATCTCAAAGCGCCAGACCGCATAGCGCTCAGGGTTCGTGAAACCTACCTTCTCGGCGACACGGATCGACGGGATGTTGTCGTCCCCGCAGTGCCACTCGGGCGTGACGCCGCGGGCGACCGCATGGTCGACGGCCGCGGCGGCGACAAGTGTCGCGTAGCCGAGACGGCGGTGGGCCGGGGCGGTGGCGAGGCCTAGCTCGCGACGGCTGCCACTCGCATAGACGGTCAGGCACCAGCTCGCGATCGTGCCTCCCACGACCAGGGCAGAACCAAAGCCGGTTTCGACAAAGGCGTCGTAGGAAGGCCAGAAGGAGAGGACCCAGCCCTGCACCGACGCCAGGTTCTCCAGGCGCGCCTCAGCTAACAGCGCGTGGTCAATGGCCCTCACCTCCCCCCCGGCCGGCATCCCGCCCGGCCAATCGACGCGTAGGCGGCCAAAGGTGTAGAAGCGGCGCCAGGTGCGCTCCGGCTGCCACGGCTGCACGAGAGCCCGCGCTCGTGCCTCCCACGCGTGACCGTCGTAAAAAAGCGACAGCTCGGGAACGCCCCGGCGGCGGGCATCGGGCACGGCAAGGTCACGGATCAGGGCCGTCAGCTCGGCCAGCGCGCCGTTCGCGGTGGGATCGCCGGCGACGAGCATGGCGTCCATGCGGTTCCAGAGCCAGGCGATGCGCGGCGCGATCGGGTCGTCGGCGTACACCCAGCCGGGCGTGTGTCCATCGAGGATCGAGTCGACGACAAGGTTGTAGCGCAGGCCCGCAAAGAGGGGTCGGACACGGTTGTATTGATGGCGATCGAGCGCGTACATGAGCTCACTCTCTCCAGGCGTGATCGAAAGTGAGTATATAAGAAGCGGGGCAGGTTGTCAACGAGGAGAAGCGGTGTGCCTCGTGTCAGATCCGTCGCGGTCGAACACCGCCTCTTTGCCGCACGCCGGCGCTTGCAGCCTGCCGCATTCCGGTGTATACTGCTGGCGAGGGGAGATGCTCATGTTTCCGACCCCGGAACAGATGGAAGCGTACCCGGTCAGGGGAGAGGAGGCACCGGAAAGGCTATTGGCCGCGATCGAGAGGGAGGGAACCGCGCTATGAACGAGGAATATGCAGCTCTCGAATCTCTGATGATGTGACGCTTCTTCAGCTCGTCCCATGACCCGAGACACCCGCCTACGCACACTCACCAACCAGATCGCCCGCCTCGACGCGCGACTGGAGCGGCTAGATAGACTCAGCCGCCGCTACTCGTGGCTGCGGCTCGCGATCGTTGCCGTGGGCCTGCCGGCCGTCGTCGGCGCGCTGTTTGCGGTAGGCGCGTGGCTCTTCTGGGCGACCCTCGGCATCACGCTCCTCGTGCTCGGCTTGGTGGTGGCACTTCACTGGCGTGTCGAGAGTGCAGTCCGGCGGCACACGATCTGGCAGCGCATCCAGCAGGAGCAGGTGGCGCGCGCCACGCTCGACTGGGCACACATGCCCGCCTCCTTCCGCCAGGAGCCGCGCCCCGAGCACCCATTCGAGGTCGACCTGGACCTGGTCGGCCCGCGCTCGCTCCACAGGCTGATCGACAGGGCGACGACGCAGGGCGGCAGCCGGCGGCTGCGCGACTGGCTGGTGGAAGCAGCGCCCGACCCGGCCCGGACGGCGGCCCGGCAGGCGATCGTGCGTGAGCTGATTCCGCGCTCGCTGTTTCGCAACCGGCTGGTGCTGAACGCGACGCTGGCGGCGCGCGGGCGCAGAACGTGGCGCGCCGAGAACCTGCTCGACTGGGTGGAGCAGCCAAAGCCGGACGGGGCGCTGCGGCGGTGGCTGCTCCTGCTCGCAGCGCTGGCCGGCGTGAATGCGCTCTTGTTGATCGGCGACCTGACCGGGCTGCTGCCGCCCCTGTGGCGCGTCACGTGGGTCATCTACCTCGTGTTGTGGCTGTTCAAGGCAGGCGACGCGATGGTGGTGGCGAACGAGGCGGTGGCGCTGCAGGCGGCGTTTCAGCAGCTCCGCGCCGCGTTTGGCTCGCTGGAGCGCTACTCGTACCGCGCCACGCCGCACCTGAAAGCCCTGTGCGCGCCCTTTCTCGACCCGGCCCACCGCCCGTCCCACTACCTGGCCGGCATCGGGCGCGTGGTGATTGCCGTCGGACTGCGCTCCAACCCGGTGCTTGCGTTCCTGCTCAACGCGGCGGTGCCATGGGACTTTTACTTTGCCTGGCGCCTCGGCCGCTACAAGGCAGAGATTGCGGGACGCGCGCCGCAATGGATCGACGTTTGGTTCGACCTGGAGGCGCTGAGCTCACTGGCGAACCTGGCGTGGCTGAACCCCGATTACACCCTGCCTCGCTTCTTGCCGCATGCGGGTGGGCCGGGTCGCGTGTTCGCCGCCGAAGGGCTGGGCCATCCACTGCTGCCGGCCGGCAAGAAGGTGCGCAACGATTTCAGCGTCCCGGCGCTGGGCGAGGTCGCCATCATCACCGGCTCGAACATGGCAGGCAAGACGGTGTTCATGAAAACCGTCGGAGTGAACCTGGCACTGGCGCAGGCCGGCGGCCCGGTGGACGCGGGGTCGCTGGAGACAGTGCTATTTCGCCTCTTTGCCTCCATGGCCATCGCCGACTCGGTGACTGACGGCATATCGTTCTTCTACGCCGAGGTGCGCCGCCTCAAGGCACTGCTGGTGGCGCTGCGCGACGAGCAGGCACTGCCCCTCTTTTACTTTATCGACGAGATCTTTCGCGGCACTAACAACCGCGAGCGGCAGATCGGCAGCCGGGCGTATGTGCACGCACTGGCAGGCGCGGGCGGGGTGGGCATGATCGCCACGCACGACCTGGCGCTGGCGGCACTGGCCGAAGGCACGGCGCTTGCAGAGCCCGTGCCCCAGGTGCGCAACTATCACTTTCGCGACCAGGTTGAAGG
>DATHUZ010000368.1:0-6366 GCA_035461725.1 Anaerolineae bacterium | reverse complement strand
CTGGACATCGGCTGGGGGTTTTACGAAGGCAGCGCCAGCGCCCTCGACCTCGACGCGCCGATCAGCCAGCCGTTCAGTGTATCGGGCCTGGCCTACTTTTGGCTGGTGTCGGCGGCGGTGCCCACCACGACGGCCGATGGCCCCTACAGCATCGTGCTGTCGGCGACCGCCGTGATGACGCCGGCCGATGCACGCTGGGCGTCTGACCTGATCTGGGTTGGCGACTGGGTGGCGCCGCCCCTGCCAACGACGAGGTACAGAACCTATCTACCCATCGTGGCCAAGTCGCACGAGGATCGATAATGAACGATCACGTTGATGGCGGCCTGGTCGACCTCACCGGTGGCGACGTGGACAGCCATCTCGCGCCTTTCATGGGCACGGTCCTCATCGTCGACGATGACAGGAACAACCTGCACCTCCTGTCTCGAATTCTGGAGAGTCGCGGCTACACCGTGTGCGCCGCGGACAGTGGTGCCGCTGCGCTCAGATCGGTGCACGCCAGCCCGCCTGACCTGATCCTGCTCGACATCGTGATGCCTGGCATGAGTGGTCTGGATGTTTGCGCCCGGCTCAAAGAGGACGAGCGCACGCGCGACATTCCGGTGCTGTTCGTGACCGCGTTGGGCACCGTCGAGGACAAGCTGGACGGTTTTCGGGTGGGCGCCGTCGACTATGTGACCAAGCCCTTCCAGGTGCAAGAAGTGCTGGCCCGCGTGGCCACCCACGTCTCACTCCACCGGCTACAGCAGCGGCTCGAGCAGGTGAACCGCGAGCTGGTGGCGAGGAACGACGAGCTCGAAGAGCGAAACGCCGAGCTCGAGCTGGCGATCGACACGATCCGGACGCTGAGCGGCCTGATCCCGATCTGCGGCTGGTGTGGGCGCAAGATCGAGGATGAGCATGGCCGGTGGGTGCCCCTCGAGCGCTACATCGAGGACCACTCCACGGTGACCTTTACACACGGCATGTGTCCCGACTGTTTGGAGAAGGCCAAGCAGGAGGCGAGGGAGACGGTCTACATGCGCCGGCTGGCAAAGGGCGACCACGATTAGCGGCAGGAGGCAACGGAATGGCCGCCGGCAGATAGACGACGCGTCCGGCTCTCCTCCAACCATAACCATCCCTGTTTCCAACCACTTCCGTCGTGCCCGGGGGCAATTCTCGAGTATACTGCTCCACATCACGCGAACCTCGAAAGGAGGCAAGATGTTTCGCAAAAAGATGATGTGGATTGTGCCCCTTCTGCTCGTGGCGCTGCTTGTAGCGGCGTGTGACGCGGACGGAGGAGGCGACGCAGGACTTGAAGCGACCGATGCCGAGGTGGAGGGCATCCCGCAGACAGACGAAGAGGCGGCCGAGATTCAGGAGGATCTGGCAGAGGGTACCGACGTCGTGACCACGCCCGGCGCGGAAGGTGCGGACGCCGGGATGGGAGATCGCGTAGAAGTGGCCATGATCAACACCACTTTCGAGCCGAACGAGATCACCGTACAGCCTGGCACCACGGTCGTGTGGACCAACGAGGACACCTTCGCCCACACTGTGACGTCGGGCGCGGGCGAGATCGCCGACGGCATGTTCGACTCGGGCACCCTCGAGTCGGGGCAGACCTACGAGTACACCTTTGACGAGCCGGGCATCTACGAATACTTTTGCAGCCTGCACCCCGGCATGGTGGGCACCGTCGTCGTGCAGTAACCTCTCGGGTTGCTGCCGGTCGAAAGCGCCCGGGCCGATCTGGCCCGGGCGCTTGTCTGCACGACGGCGAATGGGCGATCCGTTCGCGCCAGGCCAGGCGAAGAGCAGCCTGTTACACCCTGGCGCCCATCACGTTCCAGTAGATGAGCAGCCACACCCAGGCCAGCGCGGTCAGGGCCAGCAGGCTGTATGCGCCTGGTCACAATGTCCTCCTTGTACCGGTGACCCGAGATCTACTCGACGACGGCCAGGAACCGCTCCAGCTCGTACCACGCCGCCTGGGCCGGCGGCGACAGGTGGGGCAGGATAAAGTCAAAGGCATGGTCGCTCTGCGGCAGCTCCAGGTAGGCGGCCGGGACACCGGCCGCCAGCAACTTTTCGTAGAGCGCCCGCGCCGACTCGACGGGCACGATAAAGTCGTGCGTGCCGTGCAGCAGCAGGGTGGGTGGGCAGTGGGCACCCACGTGGTTGAGCGGTGAGCCGAGCTCGTACATCGCCGGCAGCTCGTCGGGTGCGCAGCCGCCCAGCTCGTGGGGCAGCGGAACGCCCCGCCGCAGCACCTCCCACTGCGCCGCCCACCACTCCGGCTGCCCGAAGGCCGGCAGATCCACCTTCGACAGCGGGTTCTCGCCCCACTCGTGGGTCAGGCCCTGGTTATAGTCGGCGACGGCCTGCAGGTCTGTCGGGCCGTAGAACGAGACGACAGCGCGCACACTCAGGTCGGCACCGGCCAGCTCAGGCGGGGTCAGCGCCGGGTGGTCGGGCGTGTACGCCGCGAGCAGGGCGAGGTGTGCGCCGGCCGACCCACCTGCCAGGACGATGCCGTCGGCGTCGGCGCCATAGTCCGTGGCGTGGGCCTTGATCCAGCCGACCGCGCGCTTGGCGTCGTGCACCATCTCGGGCATGATCGCTTCCGGGTAGATGCGATAGGCGACGTCGACGATCACGTGCCCCTGGGCCGCCAGGTGGCGAAAGAGGGGACGGGTGGCCATGTCCTTGTCGCCCATGCACCACGCCCCGCCATGCAGGTAGACGAGGGCCAGGCCTGACGGGGTCACGCCTGCGGGTGGCTGCCACACGTCACACAGCAGTGGGCGGTCGCGGCCGTTCCCGGGCGCCACGGTCGACGCGCTGACGTGCGCGAACACGACGTCCCGGGTCCAGCGCGCCTCGGGAGTGGGCGCCAGGAAAGGGGTCCAGCGCCTGTCGAGCATCCGCGCGCGGTGCGCCTCGGGAACCCGCTCCTGCCATCGCGCTCCGAACGCGCGCTCCAGGTCGGCGGCACTCCCCACGGTGCGCCGCACATAGCGTGCCGATGCCCAGGCGCCCGATATGCCCGCGAGCACGGCCAGCGGCGCGCGGCCGAGGCAGCCGAGGAGCGCTCCAGCAGCGCCCATCAGGGCGAGCCAGGGCGACAGCGCCTCGGCCAGGATCTTGGCGAACCAGAGGCCGAGTCCGTGCGACGTGCGGAGCTGCACAAAGTGGAGCGCGCCTGCGACGACCGAAACTCCGGCTAGGAGCCACGCCCACTTTGCACTTTTCCCCTTGCTCATCTTCCTGCTCCTTTCTCCGCTCCCTCAAGCAGCGCCTCTCCGCCCACCCCGCTCCACGCTGATCCGCGATCGGCGCCCGGCCCGTGCGTATTTTCATCGATCGTGGCGCCCGGACGCTACGAATGAGGGGGCTCACCTGACTTCTGGAGCGCGGCGAGTACCGGGATGGCGGCGATCTTGGTCTGCGACAGCTCGTCCCAGTAGATGCCCGCAGGCTGGTCGCCACGGCGGTGGGTGGCGATCACCTCGTCGGGTGTGACGACATAGTCGAGGCGCACGTCGTGGCGCGTGAGCGGGATGCCGCCCGGCACGATCTGCAGCGGGTGCACCGTGGTCACCACCGGCGTGTCGGACCCCACCAGACCCGCCTCGCGGGCGAGGGCAAACTCCAGGTCTGCGTAGCCGCCCCCCTTGCCCAGGCGCGCGCCGTCGCGCGTCACCGCCACCGCCCCCGACACGATGAGGTCGACCGGCGCCATCTCGTCGATGGCGACAGGCCGGCCATAGCGCGCGGCGCCCTCGATGGTCGCCGCGCGGCCCACGTCGTCGCCAAGCTCGTCTCTCAGCCGGGCCGGGTCGAGCTCGAGAAAAGGGTGCGGCTCGCGCAGGCGAGGCACGGCCACGTAGAGGATCTTGCCCTCGCGCAGCGCCCTGGCGCGCACAGGGCGCTGGGGGCTGTCGGGGTTGCATTTCAGGACGCGCGCGCTGCGCCACACGTCGAGCCCCGCCAGCCGCGCGGCAGCCGCTTCGGCGCCTGCAAAGTTGGGAATGCGGCCCCGGGCGCCGGGAAAGCGTGCGGCACCCGCTTCCGTCAGCCGGTCCCAGATCTGCTCGCGCAGCTCTTGCTTGGTGCTCAACGCCCACCTCGCTATCCAATCGCATCCATCAGTGTCTCGAGCCCCAGCTTCTGCAGGCAGCCGGCGGTCGGGACGCCCGTTTCGGGGTCCCAGTCCATCATCTCGTAGAAACGGCGGCGCGCCCAGGCGAAATCCTCGTCCGAGATGCCGACGCCGGCCAGCGGCCCTTCCTCGAACGCGGTCATCACCCGGCGCGGCAGCACGTCGTCCTCGACGGTGAACCCCTCGCGCACGTTAAAGAGGCGCGACAGGGCCTGCGCGCGCGCGCCGACGTCGAGGATGTCGTGGATCGTGTACTCGACGCCGGTGGCGCCGGAAAGTGCCTGGGCCAGGTGGTGATACTCATAGTCGTAGAAGTGGCAGTTGAGGCAGCAGTCCTGGAAGTGCCTCCAGTTCACCTCGGTGGTAAAGATGCGCATCTTTTCTTCGTTGAATACTTGCCACGACACGGGCTCGGCCGGTGGGTTGAGCGCCGCGTTCACCCGGTCCAGCCCGCCGCCCGGCCGCGCGAACTCGCGGTCGTGGCTGTTCATCATGTGGTCGGCGCCAACGGGCGCGACGGCGTAGCCGAGGCCCATGGCTACCTTGGCGCGCGGCTCGTGCATCGGCAGCTCCTGGCCCTTGACGGTGACGTTGGCCGGCTCGGTCTCGGGACCAAAGTGGATCGACATGCGGTCGACGCCCTCGGCCATCAGGTCGCCAAAGCCCTGGCGGTGGGCGATCATTTCGACGGAGCGGAGCATGACGCCCGCATCGCCCCAATGATACTCGATACCGTCCGTGTCCTCGGCCGTGATCCAGCCCTTCTCAAAGCATTCCATGACAAAGGCGATCGACATGCCGGTCGAGATGGCGTCGAGGCCGTAGGCATTGGCGCGCTCGTTGGCTTTGAGCACGGCCAGGTTGTCGGTGACGTCGCACGAGGGGCCAAAAGCGCCCATGGCCTCGTACTCGGCGCCGCCGTACACGGGGTCGAGCCGCTGCCACGGGTCGTCGCTGTCGTTCTTGAATACCTGCTTGCAGTGGACGGGGCAGCCCATGCAGGTGTCGCGCCCCTCGAGGAACATCTCGTAGTTGCGCTCGCCGCTCAGCAGCTCATACTCCTCAAAGAGGGGATCCTGAAAGTTGCGGGTGGGCAGGCTGCCCTGCATGCCGTGGCCCCGGATGCCGCCCTGGGTGCCCATGCCGATGCCGGCCACGGCCCACGACATGCGCTCCTTATAGTTCTCGCCGAGCCAGCGCGCCACCTCGGTGATCTTGGTCCTGTCGGCCACAGGCACCTGCAGCGTGCCGCGAACGGCGACCGCTTTCAAGTTCTTGGAGCCCATCAGCGCACCGAGGCCGTTGCGCCCCGCGGCGCGGTTTACGTCGTGCATCACTGCCGCGTAGCGTACCAGGTTCTCGCCGGCAGGCCCGATCTGGGCCACGCGCACCCTGTCGTCGGCCAACTCTTTGTGGATCAGTGCCTGTGTTGGCGCTGTCTCCATGCCCCAGAGGTGGTCGGCCGGCCGGATCTCGACCTCGCCGTCGTGGATCCAGAGATAGACGGGCGACTCGGCCCGGCCGCGGATGACGAGCGCGTCATAGCCCGCGCGCTTGAGCTCGTGCCCCCACCAACCGCCCACCTCGCTGCTGGCGAGCCCGCCGGTCAGGGGCGATTTGCCGGCCACGCCATGCCGGCCTGCGCCAGGAAAGCTCGTGCCCTGCATGATGCCGGGCACAAAGAGGAGCAGGTTGTCGGGCGCGAGCGGCTCGACGTCGGGCGGCAGGTCGCGCAGCAGCAGGTAGGCCGCCACGGCGCGCCCTCCCACCAGCAGCCGGTAAAACTCGTCGGGCGGGTTCTCGACGCGTGTCTCGCCTGTGGCCAGGTCGACGTGCAGGATTTTGCCATGGATTCCACCGATCATGTTGTCACTCCACCTTTCGGTCCGTTATTCTTCTTCGTCCTCGTCGCCAAACACGAACAGGTCGCCGATCGACGCCTGCAGATAGTTGCGGCGCATCGCCTCGCCAAAGATGCGCGCCACCGACACCACCTCGAGCTTGGGATGCTCGTAGGCATTCGGGATGTGTACGGTGTCGGTGGTGATCACGCGCGTGATGTGCGAGTGGCGTGTCAGCCGCTCGAGTCCGTCGCGCACAAATACGCCATGCGTGCACAAAATCCAGATTTCCTCGATGCCGTGGCGGATCAAGACGTCGCTCAGCTCCAGGATCGACCCGCCGGTGGCCACTTCGTCGTCGTAGATGAGGGC
>DATHUZ010000367.1:0-3545 GCA_035461725.1 Anaerolineae bacterium | reverse complement strand
TCCGTGCAGCGAGATGAGTGGTAGCCTTACAGCGGCTCTTTTTTGTGGGTCACTTTTCCCTATGGTATAATGTGAACCAGAGCACAATGCGCTCCGGCCAACGGCGGCTTGCGACGCTCTGCCGCGACGCCCTGTTGACCAGGGCGTCATCCATTTGAAGCCTTTTTCGGGGGAGTAGACAATGTATCGTGTCCCATTCGACAGAGGAGAGATCACCTTCGATCTGCCTGCCGGCTGGCATGGTACCGTCGTAGAGTCGAAGGTCGTTCCACCGATCGACGACGTCCCGGCGGCCATCGCCGGCGCGCTGGCCAACCCCACCAACTCGCCCCGGCTGCGTGACCTGGCAGGCCCGGGCGACAGTGTATGTATCGTCTTTACCGACATCACCCGCGCCAGCCCTGATTACCTTCTCGTCCCCCCGATTCTGGCCGAGCTTGAGGCGGCAGGCGTGCGCGATCAAGATATCACGCTGCTGTGCGGCATCGGGCTGCACAGGCCGAGCACGCCGGAAGAAAAAGTCACCAAGCTCGGCCAGGAGGTCGTCGACCGCTACCGCGTGATCGACAATGAGCCGCTCAACCCCGATGCCCTCGTCGACCTGGGCACGACGGAGAGCGGCATTCCCCTCTCTGTCAACAAGATCGCCTACGACGCGGACCTGCTGATCGCCACCGGCATTGTCGAGCCCCACCAGTATGCGGGTTATTCAGGGGCGCGCAAGACGTTGGCCGTGGGCGCCGCGGGCGAGGCGATGATCGCCTACACCCACGGCCCGCACATGATCGACCATCCCGGCACGCGCCTGGGGCGCATCGAGGGTAACCCATTCCACGAAGCAGTCACCGAGGCGGCACGGCGCGCCGGCCTGCGATTTATCGTCAACGTCGTCCAGGACGACAACAAGCACGTCGTCTATGTCGGCGCGGGCGAGCCGGAGGCGACCTTCCAGGACCTCGTCGCCTTTGCGCGCACCCTGTACGAGGTGCCGGTGCCGCAGCAGTACGACGTAGCGGTGGCGGGCGTTGGCTATCCCAAGGATGCCAACCTCTACCAGGCCAGCCGCGCCGCCAGTTACCTCTTTTTTGGGCCCACGCCCGTCGTCAAGCCTGGTGGCCTCTTTATCGTGCCCGCCCTGTGCGGCGAGGGTGCTGGCGAGGGGATCGGCGAGCAGCGTTTTCTGAAGGCCATGCAAGAAGCGCAGAACGTCGCCTATATCCTCGACGATGCCCGCGAGCACGGCTACCCTCCCGGCCAGCAGCGTGCCTTTGTCATGGCCAAGGTGCTCGAGGAGAACGACGTGCTGCTCGTCGGCTGTGCCGACCCGGCCCTGGTCGAGTCGGCCAAGTTTCTGACGGCACCGACGATGGAGGCGGCCCTCGAGCTGGCGCGTGAGCGGTTGGGCGACAACCTGGACGTCGTCATTGTACCCCACGCGCTCCTCACCCTGCCGATCGTGCAGGGCAACCAAGTATCCCTCAGCCTGGATTGAAAACCCTATGAGTGACACGCACGTCGAACCGTTGATCTACAAGAGCAGCGAAATGGTGTCGGGTGGCCAGTCCGCCTCCTGCATCCGCTGCGGGTTGTGCCTGGCCACCTGCCCAGTCTATCGCGTCACACTAAAAGAGACAGACACGCCGCGTGGCAAGATCGCTCTCCTGCGCGCGGTGAACGAAGGCCGCCTGGACCCGGGCCAGTCCTTTGCCTCGCGCTTTTACGACTGCTTGCTGTGCGGGGCCTGTGCCAACGTCTGCCCAAGTGGGGTGGAGCTGGAAGAGATCCTGCAGGCGGCCCGCGATGATCTGACCAACCACAAGCTCCAACCCGAAGCGCTGGCCCGCCTCGGGCGCGTCATCTGGGAACACCACAACATCTCGGGCGAGGACAATGCCCACCGCCTGATCTGGACAGAGAACATGGACGCGCCGCCCCTCGGCGCCGAGCCGAAGGAGCGGGCCGACGTCGCCTACTTTGTCGGCTGCGTTGGCTCCTTTTTCCCGCGCAGCTACCGCCTGCCCCAGACCATGGCCCAGCTCCTCGAAAAGGGGGGCGTCGACTATGCGCTGCTCGGCGGCAAGGAGTGGTGCTGCGGCTATCCGCTGCTCATCAACGGGCAGGTGGATGAGGCCGGCGAGCTGATCGAGCACAACCTGGCGGCGGTCCGCGCCCTGGGCGCGAGCAAAGTGGTCTTTACCTGCCCGTCATGCCTCCACATCTGGCACCACGTGTACACCCAGGTAGCAGGCGGAGCGCTGCCGTTCGAGCTGATGCACGCCACCGAGCTGCTGGCGAGCCTGATCGACGACGGCACGCTTCGCTTCCGTCAGCAGCCTGCGCAGCGCGTCACCTACCACGATCCGTGCGACCTGGGACGCAAAGAAGGGATATTCGACGCGCCGCGGCGCGTGCTGCGCGCAATTCCCGGCATCGAGCTGGTCGAGATGGTCGACAACCGCGCCAACTCGCACTGCTGCGGCGGCGGCGGGAACCTCGAAACGTTCGACCCCGACCTGTCGCACGCGGTGTCCGACAGGCGGCTGCGCCAGGCCCAGGACGTTTCCGCCCAGGTGATCGCGTCGGCGTGCCAGCAGTGCGAGCGCACCCTGACAGAAGCCGCACGACGCAACAAGGTCCGCTTGCGTGTGCTGGACGTGGCCGAGATGGCCCTGACCGCCCTCGAAGAGTAGAGGAATCTATGCTGAGTGAACAGAATCTGAACGACCTGGCGCGCATCGTAGGCCAGGAGCACGTGCTCACGTCGCCCGAAGCGCTGATCTGCTACTCCTACGACGGCACCTTTCACGAGTCGATGCCCGAAGCGGTGGTCAACCCCGCCACAACGGACGAGGTATCGGCCATCCTCGCACTGTGCAACCGGGAACGGGTGCCTGTCATCCCACGCGGCATGGCGAGCGGCCTGGCCGCGGCCACTGTGCCTGTCGACGGCGGGCTCGTTCTCAACCTGGTGCGGATGAACCGCATCCTCGATCTGGACCGGGCCAACATGATGGTGACCGTCGAGACGGGCGTGATCACCGCCGACCTGCAAGCCCACGTGGAAAAGCTCGGCCTCTTTTACCCGCCCGACCCGTCGAGCGTCAAGCATTCGACCATCGGCGGCAATATCGCGTGCAACGCCGGCGGGCCGCGCTGCCTCAAGTATGGCATCACCGGCGATTACGTGATGGGGCTGCGGGTCGTCCTCGCCGACGGCCGCGTGTTCGACACGGGCGGCAAGGCGATCAAAAACGTGACGGGCTACGACCTGACCAGCCTCTTTATCGGGTCGGAGGGCACCCTCGGCGTCATCACCGAAGCGACGCTGCGCCTGATCGCCCTGCCTGAAGCCAAGCGCACGGCGCGCGCCGTCTTTTCACGGCTCGCGGATGCGAGCAAGGCGGTTAACGCCATCCTGTGGGGCGGAGTCGTCCCGGCGACCCTTGAGCTGATGGACGAAACCGCCATCACCGTCGTGGAAGACTATTTGCACCTGGGGCTGCCGCGCGACGCGGAGGCGATGCTGATCATCGAGACCGATGGCG
>DATHUZ010000366.1:0-4397 GCA_035461725.1 Anaerolineae bacterium | reverse complement strand
TGGCGGTGGCGATGCTGCTGGCGGCAGCAGCCATCGTGCCGATCGTGTTCATCAAAGAGAAGCGGCCGGCGGCGGACGCGGCGGTCAGGTCGATGCTGCCGTGGCGGAACCTGAACAACCTGCGTATGGCGTGGCGCATCTTTGTGCCGAATATCGTGATCTCGATGGGGGCGGCGATCTTGATCCCGTACATGAATCTCTTTTTCAAAGAGACGTACCCGATCTCGGACAAGGTGCTGGGGACGATCTTTGCCGTGTCGTCGGTGGTCACCGGGGTGGCGACGCTGGCGGCGCCGGCGCTGGCGGGGCGGTGGGGGCGGATCCGGTCGCTGGTGTTCACGCAGCTCACGTCGATCCCGTTCCTGCTGCTGATCGGCTTCTCGGGCATGTTCTGGGTGTCGGCTGCGGCATTCTGGATGCGGGCGGCGCTGATGAATATGGGCAATCCGCTCTACAGCGCGTTCGCCATGCAGCAGTTCACCGAGCGCGAGCGGGCGACGGTGAGTGGACTGATGGGCATGAGCTGGAACCTCGGCTGGACGATCGGGCCGTACCTGAGTGGTTACATGCAGGAGCATCCCGACATCGGGTTCAAGCCGATCTTTATCATCACGTGCACGCTGTACATCGTCGCGTCTGTGCTGGAAAAGCGGTTTTTTCAGCGGCTGGATGACGAACAGCGGCGGGCTGCCTTTTTGAAAAAGAAGGGCATTCCGGACATGACACAGGGGGCAGGGTAATGGAAAAAACGTGGACGTGGACAGAGCCACAGGTATCGAGATATGACCGGTTGGTGATAGAAGAACGCGGGCTGTACTATGCCCGCTACAACGACCTGCTCGACCTGGTCGTAGTGCGGTGCAGGGTGCACCGCGACGACAAGGTGCTCGACATCGGCACGGGCACGGGCGAGTTGGCGCGGCGCTTGGCCAGGAATCGAGGGTGTTACGTGGTCGGGCTCGACCCGTCACAAGCCATGATCGAGGCGGCGCGGCGCAAGGTCGAGGGCAACGGCAGGGGGATGGCGGTTTTCGAGATGGCGGCGGCGCCCTTTCTCGAGATCCCGTACCCGAGCCGCGCTTTCGACGCCGTGGCGAGCACGCAGGCGTTCCACCATGTGCACGAGCGCCACAAGCCGGTGGCCGTGCGCGAGATGGCGCGCGTGCTGAATGTGCGCGGCCGGCTGGTCATCGGCGACCCGATGTTCCGCGACAGGACGGATCTCGAAGCGGCGCTGAAGCGCTGGCCCGAGGAGCTGGAAGAGGAGTACTTTGCGACCCTCGACACGCTAGAGCCGATGTTTCACGACGCGGGACTGACGTTCGAGGCGGAGCAACTGACCGAGATAAACTGGGTGGTGTGGGGAGAGAAGCAGTGAAAGACGGTCTGCACTCAGGGGTTATCGATCGTTTCGTCGTGCGGACCGACGTTGCGCAGGATGAGGACGTCGCCCTGACGCTCGTAGGTCAGCCGATAGTGACGGTCGACGCGCGCTTCAAAGATGTCGTCGCTACCCTTGATGCGCTTGGTGCGCAGGCCGGGGTGGCGAAAGTCGGCGTCCAGGAGTTCGAGTGCTTTCAGGACTTTGTGCTGTACATGGGGCGGGAGCTTCAGGAAGGCTTTGTTGAAACGACGAGAGCGACGAATCGGCATGATGCTAGTCCTTGTGCTGTGAGGTGGCCTGTCTTCTCAGATCGTCAATCAGTTGCTCCATCGTCTCAAACTCGTCGTATCGCCCGGCGGCAATGTCCTCGTCGGCCTCGCGCTCGGCGGCCTGCCACTCGGGTGTCCAGTACCACGCCTGGTCGCGGTCGACGATCTTCTGGGGACGGAGGATGATCTCTTGGTCACGCACTTCGACCGCCAGTACGTCACCTTCGCTCAGATTGAGGTCCTCGCGGGCCGACTGAGGGATGGTGACCTGGAATCGTTTGCGGATCTGGATCCACTGCATGGCTTTGTCCTTTCCGAGATTCAGATCGTCTGAAAGTTTGATCGTATGATAGCACATGATAGCAGCCGTGTCAAGCGGCTTGTAGCACAGGAGGGCATGATGGCAGAAAATGTGATAATCCGGAACTATCGACCTGAGGACCTGGCGGCGATGGTGCGCCTGACGAATGAGGCCGACGCGGTCGACCAACTGGAGCGGGCGACGACGATCGAGGAGCTGGAGCACGAGTACACGTGGCCGAACTTTCGTCCCGAGACGGACAGCTTTCTGGCGTTCGAGCGCGGGAATGACAACGGCCCGGGCCGGCTGCTCGGGTATGCCGACTTTTTCTTCCGCAAGGAAGAGGGCGACGTAGACAAGGCGTTCTACACGTGGGGCGTGGTGCGCCCCGACAGCAGGCGGCAGGGGATCGGCCGGCAGTTGATGCAGGCCCTCTACCGGCGAGCTCAGGAGCGCATGGCTGAGGTGAACGGTGGTAACGTCTACTTTTCGGCGAGTGCGCGCGACGTCGAAGAGGACCGGCACGCGCTGTTCGAGAGCCTGGGGATGGAACGGGTGCGCTACTATGTGGACATGGCACGGCGCATCGACAACGGCCTGCCGGCGACGCAGGTGCCGGAGGGCTTTCGGCTGCGCACGTTCGATCGGGCACGCGACACCGAAGCGGTGTGGCACGTGGACGTCGAGTCGTTCAAGGATCACTGGGGCTTTACCGGCTTTCCGTTTGAAGAGTTCGAGCACTGGGTGGACCAGCCGACCTTTCGCCCCGACCTGTGGCTGGTGGCCGAGGAAGAGGCGACGGGCCGGATGGTTGGCATCTGCCTGAACAAGATCGATCCGGAGTGGATCGCCAACACCGGCCGGCAGGAAGGGTACGTGAACACGCTGGGCGTGCTGCGCGAGTATCGCCAGGCGGGGCTGGGCACGGCGCTGTTGACCGAGAGCCTGCACGTGCTGCGCGAGGCGGGCATGCAGTGGGCACACCTCGGCGCCGACGCCGCCAACCTGACGGGCGCGGTGCGCATCTATGAGCGGCTGGGATTCCAGGTGCGCAAGACGACGATGGCCTACCGCAAGACGATGCGGAATGGCGCATGAAGGGAACTTGTTATTGCGAGGCCCCGTCGTTTTGGGGCCGAAGCGATCTCCCCTTCGTAGGTGGGGGTTGCTTCGCTGCGCTCGCAACGACAAGTTAGAAAGGAGGGAGTAGATGTCAGTCTATGAGCTTGCAGTTGAGGACGAGGGACCGCGGCCGGTGGCCGGCGGTGTGAACGTGGATGAGAAACGAATAGATGGCTGCCCTGGAGACGGGGCGTTTATGCAACATAAGGAGAAACTCAACCGTGTTTGGAGACGACGTCTACCTGGACGAATATGAGCAGTACGAAGAGATCTATGACCCGCACGCCGCGGGGGCGGCGATGCGGTCGCGGCGCAAGGCGAACCACAAGCCGAAAAAGTCGCGCGACGAGGTGCTGTCTGCGCTGACCGACGACCTGACCGACGTGGAGCTGGGGTTCGAGACGACCTACACGCCGTCCAAGTACGAGTCGGGGTGGCTGCTGCAGTCACTCTACAGCTTTTACGATGAGGGGCTGATCAGCGACGTGCTGGCCCTGGTCAAGGGGGGCAAGGAGGCGAGCGTGTACGTGTGCAGGGCACACCCGGCCACAGGTTACGACCTGCTGGCCGCCAAGGTGTACCGGCCGCGCATGTTCCGCAACCTGCGCAACGACGCGATGTACCGGCAGGGGCGCGAGATCCTGGTCGCGGGCGGCAAGCCGGCCGGGCGCGATGCCGGGTACATCGAGCGCGCCATGCGGCACAAAACCGCGTTCGGCGTGCAGGCGGGGCACACGTCGTGGCTGATGCACGAGTTCAACGCGATGGAGCAGCTTCACGCCGGGGGCGGCGACGTGCCGCGCCCGATCCACGCGGCCGACAATGCGATCCTGATGACGTACCACGGCGAGCTGGGCCGCCCGGCGCCGACGCTGAACTCGGTGTCGCTCGACGTCGAGGAAGCGGACCGCCTGCTGCGGCGGCTGCTGCACAACGTGCACATGCTGCTGCGGCGAGACCTGGTGCACGGAGACCTGTCGGCGTACAACATCCTCTACTGGGCGCCCAACGGCGCACCGGGGGAGATGACGATCATCGACTTTCCGCAGGTGGTGAACCTGCGCGGCAACCCGAAGGCGCGCTTTGTCCTGGAGCGAGACGTGGAGCGGGTGTGCGACTACTTTCGGGAGCAGGGGTTGCGGCCCAACGCGCGCGCCATCACCGACAGGCTGTGGCGCCGGTACATGGGCGAGATGGATCCCGAGGACCTGGCCGCGGACCTGTCGCGCGTCGAGCTGGCACTGGCGTCAGCGGGAGACTGAACTACGACCACGTGGCAGGCGCCCTCAACCGGGCGCCTGCCACATGAAAAGCAGAGGAG
>DATHUZ010000365.1:0-6195 GCA_035461725.1 Anaerolineae bacterium | reverse complement strand
CTCGTGCACGAAGAGGAGGAGGGCGAGTTCATCGACTACCAGGCCCGGCACCTCTTTATTCAGACCATCAACCACGGCATCGAGCATCGCACCAACATCACCACCACCCTCAGCGGCCTCGGCCTCGCCGCCCCCGAAGTGGATGGCTGGGCTTACCTCTCTGCACACCCCGACCGGTTTGACATGAAGGAAGGTTCGCTGTGAACCGGAGGATTATGAACAAGCCTGAACTTCTCAATTGGTTGCAGGACGAGTATCAGCATGCTGTCATTGAAAGCCTGCCCGATGACGTCGTGATAGAGCCAGACTGGCACCTTGTCTGGGTGAACGATCAGCGCTTCCCGGCTGGCGAGTTCTTTGATCATTTCCACGATGACCACGAGGCGGACGTGCGCGCCTGGCTGCGAGCCTGAGATGGACACACCATCAATCCGGATCTCGAAAACGATCCTCTGGCAGCAGTTCGGAGCGGCCATCGACATGTTTGAAACTGCCGTCCGCGCCTGCCCCGACGAGCTCTGGCGCGAAACCCTGTGGGAAGACCCCTCCGAGCTGCCACAGTATGCCCAGTTCTGGTATGTCGTCTTTCACACCCTGATCTGGCTCGACCTTTTCTTGTCCGGTAGCATGGAAGGCTTTACCCCGCCGGACCCCTTCACCCGTGACAAGAGGGATCCCGTCACGCTACTACCCGAGGAGCCGTACACGAAAGAACAGCTGCAGGTCTATCTCGCCCATGGCCGCCAGAAATGTCAGGCGACGATTGAAGCCCTGACCGACGAAACGGCGAATCGCGTCTGTCGCTTTGAATGGATGGAGCTCACTTTCGCCGAACTGCTGCTCTATACCATGCGCCACGTTCAGGAACATGGCGCCCAGTTGAACATGCTGCTCGGACAAAAAGTAGGCTCGGTTGGAGACTGGGTCCCTCAGGTCGGGCGCGGAGAAGCGTAAGCGATCGCCTTAACCCTGGATCTCGAAACCGCGAAAGGATCGTTGCATGGTCCACGAACACATCCTCGTAGGGCGCGAGCCGGAACTGGCCAGATTGGAAGAGCTGCTGTCCGCGGCGGTGACTGGCCGTGGCCAGGTTTGCCTGGTGTCGGGCGAGGCCGGGGTGGGCAAGACCACGCTGTTGACCGAGTTCGGCCGCCGGGCCGAAGCTCGCTATCCCGACGTAGTAACTGCCGTGGGCACGTGTGACGCCCAAACCGGCGTCGGCGACGCCTACCTTCCATTCCGTGAGGTGCTGGACCTGCTAACCGGGGACGTCGATGCCAGGCTGGCCCAGGGCCGCGTCAGCCCGGAGAACGCCCGAAGGCTGCGCGACCTGCTGATCCTGTCCGGGCAGGTGCTGATGGAGTTGGGGCCGGACCTGGTCGGCCTCTTTGTTCCGGGAGCGACGTTGCTGGCCAGGTTGGGCGAGGCACTCGTCGAAAAGAGCAGGGTGGCTGAACGCCTCAAGGAGCGCCCCCTGCGCGGACAGGGGCCGGGCGCGCAGGCGTTGGAGCAGGCCCAGATTTTTGAGCAGTACGTCAATGTCATGCGGGCACTCGCCGCCAAACGGCCATTGGTGCTGGTAATCGAGGATCTGCAGTGGGCCGACGTGGCCTCGATCGGTCTCTTGTTTCGTCTCACGCGCCGACTCGAGGGCAGCCGGCTGTTCCTGCTCGGCACCTATCGCCCCAGCGACGTGGCCCTCGGCAGGGACGGCGAGCGCCATCCCCTCGAACCGGTCCTGGCCGAGATCAAGCGCTACCACGGCGATGTGTGGATCGATCTCGACCGGGCCCGCGCTGAGCGCGGCCGGCAATTCGTCGATGCCTTTCTCGACACCCATTTTCGCTGCCTCGACGCGGCCATTCGCGACACGCTCTTCGAACACACGGGCGGGCACCCGCTGTTCACCGTCGAGCTGGTGCGCCACCTGATCGAGCGCGACTACCTGTTGCCAGACGCCGAGCGCTGCTGGCACGCGAGCCCCGAACTCGACTGGGAGGACCTGCCGGCCCGGGTGGAGGGGGTGATCGAGGAACGGATCGGACGCCTGGCCGAGGACCTGCGCCGCAGCCTGACGGTGGCGAGCGTGGAGGGTGAGCAGTTTACGGCCGAAGTAGTGGCCCGAGTGCGTTCGCTGGAGGTGCGCGAGCTGGTTGCTTCTCTGAGCGACGAGCTCCAAAAGGAGCATCGCCTGGTCGAAAGCGGCGGCGTGCGGCGCCTTGCCGCGGGGCGAGCGTCCTACTATCGCTTCTCGCACAACCTCGTGCAGACCTATCTCTACTCCCACCTGGATCCGGTCCAGCTCTCTTATCTACACGAGGACGTGGGCAACGCGCTCGAACTGCTGTACGCCGGGCAGACCGACGACATTGCAGTGCAGTTGGCTCGGCATTTCGAACTGGCCGGTGTGCCCGATAAGGCGCGGCAATACTTCCGGGCGGCGAGCGAGCAGGCTGCTGCCCGTGCCGCCCTGCCCGAAGCCGTCAACTATGTGTCGCGCGCCCTCGAACTGACGCCAGAAGGCGCCGACGACGAGCGTTATGAGCTGCTCCGCGCCCGCGCGGCGGCGCTGGACCTGCAGGGCGCGCGCGAGGCGCAGCGACAAGACCTGGCCGAGATGCGCCGGTTGGCAGAGGGGCAGCGCAACCTGCACCGCCTGGCCGAGGTCGCCCTGCGTGAGGCCGAGCTCGCCGGGCAGAGCGGCGACCTGACCGCGGCGCTGCGAGCAGTCGAGGAATCGGCAGCGCTGGCGGTGCAGGCTGGCGACACGCTGGCCGAAGCGCGGGCCGAGTACGTGTGGGGCCGTGCTTACCTGCAACACGACGACCACGTCCCTGCCCGCCCCCACGTCGAAAACGCGCTCAGGTTGGCCCGCCGCGCTGGCAACCCACTCGACAATGCACGCTCTCTCTTCCTCGCCGCCATTCTCGCCCATTCGGCCGATGAGCTCGACGAGGCGTTGGCCAAGATTCAGGAGGCCGTGACCCTCTTTCAGTCGCTGGGAGCAAAGCGAGACGAAGCACATGCCCTGTACCTCTACAGCCAGCTCACGACTCTGCAGGGCAACCATCCGGAGGCCCTGCGCCAGGCCGAGAATGGTGCCGCGCTGTCGCACCAGGTAGGCTGGCGACCGCGCGAAGCCGACTTTATGCTGATGATTGCCAACTGCCACCTGGCATTGGGCGATTTTGAGCGCAGCCGCATCTACATCGAGCAGACCGACGCCCTCGCCACCGAGCTCGGTGAAGAGGGGCTGGCCCGGTGGGCCCTGCATAGCCTTGGCCGCCTATACGACGCCCTGAACCGCCCGGCAAGGGCACTGGACTGCTATCGCCCTCTCCTCCAGGCGATGCAATCGATCGGCTACCGGTCAGGCGAGGCGATCGTATTGGGCGACATAGGCTACGCTCTGCTTCAGAACGGCGACTGGACGGCAGCACTCGAGGCGTTTGAGCGGTCAGTCGACCTCTGGCGCGAGCTCGGACAGCACGCCGAGGCGGTGTCCTCGCTCGCCGGTCTGGCCTGGGCTTACGGCGCCCTCGAGCAGCCGGAGCACGCGCGGACGTACGTGTCGGAGGTCCTCGACTGGATACACTCGCACCACGTGCTGCCGCTCAAACCCGTGCGCCTCTACCTCGTCTGCTACCTGGTGCTCGACGCCCTGGCCGAGCGGGAGGCAGCGGACCGCGTCCTCGAGCAGGGACATGCCCGGCTGATGCTGGAAGCCGGCTATATCGAGCCGCCGGCTGCCCGCGACAGATTCATCGAGCGCATCGCCTTCAACCAAGCCGTGCACGCGGCGTGGCTGGCACGGCAGTCCTCTGCCTGACAGAGACTGTTGAGGCTGGATAATGAAACCGCACCGTGTTATTCGCAGGAGCAGCAGGGAGGTGACCCAATGACCAAATACGTGATCGGGCCGGACGTGGCCCTTCGTCTGGCGCAGGAAGATGTCGTGATTCCCGACGTCTGCGAGAAAACGAACAAAAGGCCAGACCGACAGCCGGCGCGCCAGTCGCTCGTCGGCAGTAACAAAAACGGCCTGCAGGACTTGGGCTACTGCCGCAAAGGTGGCTATTTTTCGCATCAAGCATCGACGGGAAGCTTACCGCTAGCGTATCCGGTTCGTCACCGCCACCACCACCTCGCGCCCCATCACCTGCCGCTTCACGTGCGCGTCCGCATTGCTCACCCGTGCGGTTGTGCCAGTACTGATCGACCGGCGCGTGCGGCGCCAGCCCTTCCAGTCACTTCTCGTAATCGTGATGCAGCCCGCTCTCGTCGTCGTTGATGAACACGCTGGCCGTAATGTGCATCGCGTTTACAAGCGTCAGTCCACTCTTTGTCGGATCACGCACTCATGTCGCTGACGATAGAGGCCAGTGTGGCGATCTGCCTGGGCCTGAGACACCACAGCCAGACAAATTTCTGGCTCAGAGCCGGGGTGAGCGCCTGGTAGCTGGAGCGGCCCGGCACTGCCGCTGCCGCTTGCCGGCGTTCCCACCATCCAGCCTGCAGGCGCTCATCCGGCGTGCGCGCGCTCTTAACCTCGCCGCCTGGCGCGCGCCTGCAGCGCGATGTAGCTGCCCATCCCGGCGAGGGCGCTGCCCATCAACACCAGCGTCGAAGGCTCGGGCACGACCGGTGGGGGCTCTGGCGTCGGCACCGCCGTCGGCAGCGGCGTAGGCGTCACCGTCGGCGTGGCAGTCAATGTAGGCCGCGGTGGCTGCGCTGCCATATCGGTAGGCAGCGCCATGGCTGCCAGCCCTGCCAGGAGCAGGACGAGCCAGACGACGAGAACAGTGCGAGTGTGGATTCGAGTCATTTGGTCTCCCTTCGTAGATAACCCGCCCCTGGGATCGCCGAGCGCCTGCTCGACATTTTCATACCTCGTGGCGCCCGCAGGGCATGGAAACTCCTTTGGAATAAAAGTCTGTCGATTGCGCCCGGTGCAGGGCACGCCGAAACAGGCCGGCCCTGCACCGGGCGGTACCGGTCATCACCGTGGCGAGACCTGCGGCGCCACCTTGGGCGCCTGCCCCAGCTCGCCGGGTACGCTCAGCCCGTGTCGTTCGGCGCGATTGTTCGTCTCGTCCAGCTCCTGTACCGCGCCCCAGGCTGTGCTCGGGTCCCAGCTATCGACGAACAGGTAGAGGTCGGTCGTGCCCGGCGCAAAATACCCCAGCCACTTGGTACGCGAGGGGTCAAAGCTGTCGAGTGTCGAGGTCAGCGTCACGCTCTGGCCAGGCGCCAGGCCGGCCGGAACGTCCCACACCAGGCCGTAGCACGGGAACAGCCCGCACACATCGTGCCACAGCAGGCCTGGGCCAGTGGGCACCGGGTCGGGGTTGATGTAAAAGTCCACCCAGAACCCATCGGCCACCGCCGTGCCCACGTTGGTAATGACCACCGTGATCACGACCTCCTCGTCCGGCTGGTACACGTCCTGGTCGGGAGCCAGGGTAAAAGAGCCCACCAGGTCGGGCCGCAGCCCCAGGTAGCCATTGACGGCGATCGGCAGATAGTAGTAGTACCTGGCAGGCTGGACGGTCAGGGTGTGGGTTTGCGTGGCGGTGATGCCGTCGCAGTTCGCCGCCATCACAACCACCGAGTAGCTGCCGGCCGCAGCATAGACGTGAGTCGGGTTCTGGCCGGTCCCGGTGGTGCCGTCGCCAAAGTCCCAATCGAAAGTGATCGCCGGCGTGCCGTCCGCAGCGGCGGCAAAGGTCACCGTCTCGCCACTCGTCGGGAGCTGGGGCTGCCAGGTAAAGTCGAGGTTGTTCACCGGGTCGCACACGCACACCTGCCCGCTCCACGTGTCCTGCCCGCAGCCGCCGGTCACGACCAGTGTCACGATGTAGCAGCCGCCCGCCGCGTAGGTGTGCGTCGGGTCCTCGAGGGCGGACGTGCCGCCGTCGCCGAAATCCCAGGCGTAGACCAACGGCGGCTCGCCGGCCACCGTGGCGTCGAACGCCACCTGCAGGTCGTTGGACGTGTACGTCACGCTCGTGATGTCGACCGGCACAAGCACCGTCATCGTCACCGGCACGGTGACCACCGGCTCGTCCGGGTCGTCGCTGGCGATGACGAGATCGGCCACATCAGTGCCCGGCGGCAGGCCGGCCGAGTCGAAAGTCACGCCAATGTCCACGCAGTCGCCCGCCGCCAGCGTGCCGCCCACCGGAGTCTCACTCA
>DATHUZ010000364.1:0-1593 GCA_035461725.1 Anaerolineae bacterium | reverse complement strand
TGGTGACGTCGGCGGTCAGCTTGCTCGCGCCCGCACCGTCGCCGTTGCCGCCGATGATGACGATCCGATCGGTCTGTGCCAGTGGCTGGGCGATGGCGGCTGCGAGCTCGGGCAGTACCTCGATGAGCTGCTGGATGATGGCGGCCTGGTTGTACTGCTGCCACGCAGCGGCCTTCTTTTCCATCGCCTCGGCCTCGGCAAAGCCCTTCGCGCGGATGATCTCGGCCTCGGCGAGGCCGCGGGCGCGAGTCGCGTCGGCCTCACCCTGGCCTCGCAGCCTAGTGGCTGCCGCCTCACCCTCGGCCTCGGTCTCGGTCTGGAATTTGTGTGCGCTCGCCAGCGTCTCGATCCGATAGCGCTCCGCCTCGGCCGGCTTTTGCACGGTCGCTTCCAGCTCCTGCTGCCTGCGCAGCACCTCTTGCTGCTGGACCTCGATCTGCTTTTGCTTGGACACGACCTCGATCTGGATCTCTTGCCCCCTGATGTCCTGGGTCGTGATCTTTTCCTGGAGCGTGGTGGCCAGGTTGGCCTTGACTTCCTGGCGGTTCGACTCCTCGTCGTACTGCGCCTTCTGAACGCGGTACTCTTTTTGAGACTCGGCGATACGCGTTTCGGCGCCGTACTTGGCGGTCTCACCCTGCTGGCGCGCGAGGGCGGACTGGATCGTAGCATCGCGGGCGGCGTTCGCCTGGGCGATGGTCGCGTCGCGCTGCGCCTCGGCCTCGCCCTTCACGGCATCGCGCTTGACTTCGGCGGTGCGGGTGCGGCCGAGCGACTCCAGGTACTCCTTGTCGTCGCGGATGTCCTTGATGACAAAGGAGACGATCTCGAGGCCCATGTTGGCCAGGTCGCCACCCGACACTTCGAGCACCTTCTGGGCAAAGGCGTCGCGGTCGCGATAGATCTCTTCGACCGTGAGCATGCCCAGGATGGCGCGCAGGTGGCCGGCCAGCGTCTCGTGGGCGACGTAGATGATGCCCTCCGGCCCCTTGCTCAAGAACTGCTCGGCGGCGGTATAGATCGACGCGTCGTCGCCGCGGATCTTGATCTGGGCCACGCCGTCGACGTGCACCGGCACACCCTGGATGGTGTAGACGCTGCGCACCTCGACCTCGATGGTCAGGATTTCCATCGACAGGACGTCGACGCGCTCGAGCACCGGCAAGATAAAGGTGCCGCCGCCCTTGACCACACGGAAGCCCACGATCTCTCTCTGGCCCGTCACCGGGTTCACGAACTGCCGCTTGCGGCCCGACACGACGAGTACCTGGTTGGGGCCGACCTTTTTGTAGCGGCTGGCGTAAAAGCCCAGGCCGACGAACAAGACAAAGACGATGGCTACCGCTGCAAAGATCGCAAGAATCTCCATCTGTTCCTTCCTTTCCTTTCAAAGTGTTGAATCTAGCCGCCAGATCTCACAACCTGTTCGCTATTCCGCATCCTCCTCCAGTGGCCGCACGAGCACCTGCGGCCCCGACACGCGCACGATACGCACAAACTCCCCACGGCCGATGGGCTCACCCGTGGCCGAGCGGGCCGTGGATATCATGCGCCCCGACTTGGTGATGTACACGACCTGGCCGGCCGTGGTGG
>DATHUZ010000363.1:0-2705 GCA_035461725.1 Anaerolineae bacterium | reverse complement strand
CCCACGATGCCGGAGCGTGGGGGTGGCAGCATTATCGGCAGTTTGGCCCCATGTCAGATTAGCAGTCGAAGCGCGGAAATTCTAACTCCATCTGTAGCCTTCAATGGCTGGTTCAGGCGATTTGACAAATTTTGATCCAAGTGTATAATCTCTACTGTAATTCCGCGCACGAGAGTAACTATCTTTGTAGACAGGCGTCATTCATATAGAGGAGAGGAGGGTGCCGGCAACGGGAGTGAGGCTTGGCCAGCCGCGTTTTTTTGTTCATCATGAAGGCTTAAACACACAAGGAGAGACCTCGAAAATGAAGAAAAGCGTCTTTGTAACCGTCCTCGCCGTGGTACTGATCGCGGCCCTGGTGGCCGTGCCAGGCTCCCGGCCGGCCAACGCCCAAGCCCTGGAAGGGCAGGCCGTGCCCGAGCAGTACATCGTCAAGCTCGCCGAGGGTATCAACAGCGCCTCAGCAGCCAGAGAGCTCGGCCGGCTACACGCCCTGACCGTGCACTATACGTACAGCCACGCCTTTAACGGCTTTGCCGCGCGCATCCCCGACGCGCAGCTGGCCAGGCTGCAGGCTGACCCGCGCGTGGTGTCGATCGTGGCCGATCGCTACGTCCAGATCGATGCCAAGCCAACACCGCCACCGCCACCAGGCCAGACTTTGCCAACCGGGATCAACCGCGTCGATGCCGAACTGAGCGCGACCGCCAACATCAACGGCGTGGACGACAGAGTGAACGTTGATGTGGCCGTAATCGACACCGGCATCGACATCGATCACCCCGACCTGAACGTGGTCGGTGGGTATGGGTGCGTGACGATCGGCGTGTGGGACGACGATAACGGCCATGGGTCGCACGTGGCGGGCACTATCGGCGCGAAGGATAACACCATTGGCGTGGTGGGTGTGGCGCCAGGCGCGCGGCTGTGGGCGGTGAAGGTGCTCAACAAGCGCGGCAGCGGCACCTGGTCGCAGATCATCTGCGGCATCGACTGGGTGACGGCGAACGCCGCCACGATCGAAGTAGCGAACATGAGCCTGGGGGGCGGCGGCACGGAAACGGGCTGCGACGACGGCGGCATGAACGAAGCGATCTGCAACGCGGTGAATGCGGGCGTGACGTTCGTGGTGGCGGCCGGCAACGAGAGTGACGACGCCGCCTACCACGTCCCGGCTGCTTACGATCAGGTGATCACCGTGTCGGCGCTGGCCGATTTCAACGGCCTGCCGGGCGGCGGTGCGGCGCCCACCTGCTACAGCGACGTGGACGACACGATGGCGTACTTTAGCAACTATGGCGCCGACGTGGACCTGATCGCGCCCGGCGGGTGCATCTATAGCACATACAAGGGCGGCGGGTATACGACGATGAGCGGCACGTCGATGGCGTCGCCGCACGTGGCGGGCGGCGCCGCGCTCTACAAGGCGACGCACCCGAGCGCCACGCCCGCGCAGGTGAAGAGTGCGCTGATCGGCACCGGCAGCACGAACTGGAACAACGTGGACGATCCGGACGGGATCAAGGAGCCGCTGCTGAACGTGGCCAGCTACTAGCACTCGCTACACGGAGACTCACAGAGCCGGCACGGAGATACACGGAGAGAAGAACCGGGGAAAAAGGCCCTGCGGTGGTAGTACCGGCCCGGCAGCAATAGGCATGGGAAACGAGGTGCGATGCAGGAGACTGCATCGCACCTTTTTCTATCCTGCTGTCTGCCCTGCGCCTACCTGCCGCCGATCTGGCTCCCGAGCGCATTCAGGACTTCTTGCACGCCAGCCTCGGCAGTCGCGCGATCTAGCCCGGTATGCCGGGCGAGCTCACGCGCCATACCCGAGCGGCGGACGGCAGTCCTGGGCACCGACTTGCCACTGTTCATCCTAGTTACGACGTCGTCGAGGGCGGCTGCCCCAGGCCGGGCGGCCCGAGACGTGGCGGACGCCTGCCTGGTGGCCACCTCCGACTGCGCCCGGCTTTGGAGGAGCTTGCCGAGGACGAAAGCAACCACAGCCTGCGCGACCTGAGGCGGCAGCCCGAGCTTTTCGGCCAGCTTGTCGACGATGGGGGCGAGGAGCGAGTTGGATGACATGGCGCTGCTGCCACTGCCCAGGATGGCGCCCAGGATGTCGCCCAGCCCGCCGGCACCGCCGGATGGAGCCGGGCCCGCGCCACCTGCACCGCCGAGAACGGTTTGGAGCAGGCCGCCCAGATCCGGGGCGTCCTGGGTCGCGCCTGGCTCGGGCCGCGAGAGATGCTCCCGCGGAATCTGCCCCGTGGCGCCGGTCGAGCCAAAGCCCTGCATCAGGCTTGCGAGGTCCGGAACGTCCGGGCTGGCCGGTGCGGCCTGGGCGTCGGCATCCTGAGGCGCCTGGCCGCTCAGGAACCCCTGGAGTAGCTGCGCCAATGGATCCACGTCCGCGCCTTCATCTTCCGAGTCAGGCTGCTCCGCCCCCTGCATCAATGCTCCCAACAGGTCTTCCATCTTTTTGCTCCTCTCTTTTGCCAGATCGATGCAGCGTCATCGCCGGCGCCTGGCCAGGGTGGATGATTCGACTGATGATTACAGTCTAGCACAGATCGGCCGATCCGAAAAGGTGGGGCTCTCTCGGCTGTGGGGCGGGTGCGGTTCAGAATCTGGACACCTCGACAACCGGCCGGCAGTGGAGGCCCGAGCCTGTTCGGGAGGGGTCCGTGGGGCGAAAGCCT
>DATHUZ010000362.1:0-10001 GCA_035461725.1 Anaerolineae bacterium | reverse complement strand
GTCGATCGCCAAGGGGCAGGTGACGGGGCCCGTGAGCTGGGGGCTGATGGTCAGCGACGAGCAGCGCAACCCCGTATTGTACGACGATGTCCTCGCCGAGGCCGTGGGCAAGCACCTGCGCCTGAAGGCCGCCTGGCAGGAGCAGCAGCTCCGCGAGGTGGTGAAAGAGACGATCCTCTTGCTCGACGAGCCGTACCTGAGCACCTTTGGCTCCGAGTTCCTCTCGCTGAGCCGCGAGCAGGTCATCGCGCTGCTGGAGGAGGTGTTTGCCGGCATCGAGGGCCTGAAGGGGGTGCACTCCTGCGGCGAAACCGATTGGTCGCTGGTGCTCGGAACCTCGGCCGACATCCTGAGCCTCGACGCGTACGAGCACGCCGAGGCGCTCGCTCTCTATCCAGACGAGGTGGCCGCCTTCCTGGAGCGGGGAGGCACGATCGCCTGGGGCATTGTGCCGGCCAGCAACGCCGTGCTTGACGAGTCGGTCGAGAGCCTCCTGGATCGCTTTCATGCCGCCACCGACTTACTGGTAGCCAAGGGGATGCACCGCGACGACGTGCTGGCCGCGTCGTTGATCATCCCGTCGTGTGGTTTGGGCTCCCTTGATCCCCAGACCGCACGCCGTGTGCTGCACCTGACGAGCCAGGTCGCGCACGCCCTGCAGGACAGATATGTGAAGTGACACAGCTCGAGTAACAAGGGTCGAGTACAAAGAAGCAGATTGGGAGACAGAGACAAATGAGTGTGATCGTGACTGGGTCTGTTGCCTACGACTATTTGATGTTCTTTCCCGGCAGGTTCCGGGATCACATCTTGCCCGACCAGATCGACAAGCTCAGCCTCAGTTTTCTTGTCGAGTCGATGCGGCGGCAGCGAGGCGGGTGTGCCCCCAACATCGCCTACAGCCTGGCCCTGCTCGGCGAGCGGCCCGTGGTCATGGCCACGGTGGGACCTGACTTTGGCGAGTATGGCGCGTGGCTTGAACAGCACGGCGTGGACACGTCGGCGATCCTCGTCGTCGACGAGCACTTTACCTCTTCGTTTTTCGTCAATACCGACCAGGAGAACAACCAGATCGCCAGCTTTTACATGGGAGCCATGGGTGCCGCCGACAGGCTGTCGTTCTGCGACCTCGACTACAGCGAGATCGACCTGGCGATCATTTCGCCGAATGCCCCTCTGGCCATGACCAAGTACGTGCGCGAGTGCCGGGAGCTGGGGGTGCCCTACATCTATGACCCGAGCCAGCAGATCATCTGGCTAAACGGCGACGAGCTCGTGGAGGGGGCCGAAGGCGCACGCGTGTTGATCGTCAACGAGTACGAGTTTGGCATGATCAAGAACAAGACGGGCCTCTCCGACGAGGAGCTGCTGGCGCTGCCCGAGGTCACGATCGTCACCCTGGGAGAGAAAGGATCGGCGATCCATGCCGACGGGCATGTCCTGAACATCCCTGTCGCGCCGCCTGCCGTCCTTGCCGATCCGACAGGCGTGGGCGATGCCTACCGCGCCGGCCTCATCAAGGGCATGATCCGCGATTACCCCTGGACGGTGACCGGACAGATCGCGGCCCTGGCCGCCACCTACGTGATCGAGCAGTTTGGCACCCAGTCCCACGCCTACACGCGCGCCCAGTTCGTGGCTCGCTACCGCCAGGTGTTCGGCGACGCGCCACAGCTCGATGATCTCTTGCACTTAAGTGACAGGTGACAGGTGGCGACTGCTAGCTGCCCATGAACCAACCAACCAATGAACCAACAAATCAACTAACCAGATAAAGGAGTCGAACATGAAAGAGTACGACGTGAAGGACCTCGGCCTGGCCGATGCCGGCAAGCACAAGGTCGAGTGGGCGGAGCAAGAGATGCCCGTGCTCCGGCTCATCCGTGAGCGGTTCGAGGCCGAAAAGCCGCTGGCCGGTATCCGAGTTGCCGCCTGCCTGCACGTGACGACCGAGACCGCGAACCTGATGCGTACCCTCAAGGCCGGCGGTGCCGACGTGCGGCTGTGCGCCAGCAACCCGCTCAGCACGCAGGACGACGCGGCCGCTGCGCTGGTGGTGCACTATGGCGTGCCCACCTTTGCCATCAAGGGCGAGGACCACGACACCTACTACCGGCACATCCACCAGGCGATCGAGCACCACCCCCAGCTCACCATGGACGACGGCGCTGACACCGTAGGCGTGATCCACAAGGAGCGGCGCGACCTGCTGGACGAGATTATCGGTGGCACGGAAGAGACGACCACAGGCGTCATTCGCCTGCGCGCCATGGCCGCCGACGGGGTGCTTGGCTATCCCATTGTCGCCGTGAACGACGCGACGACCAAGCACTTTTTCGACAACCGCTACGGCACCGGTCAGAGCACCATCGACGGCATCCTGCGCGCCACCAACGTCCTGCTCGCCGGCAAGACCGTCGTCGTCGGTGGCTATGGCTGGTGCAGCCGTGGCATCGCGATGCGCGCCGAGGGCATGGGTGCCAACGTCGTCGTCACAGAAATCGATCCACTGCGCGCGCTCGAGGCGGTGATGGACGGCTACCGCGTGATGCCGATGCGCGAGGCGGCCCGGATCGGCGACGTGTTTGTGACGTCGACCGGTGACAAGAACGTGGTCGACCGCGCGCACTTTGAGGTGATGAAGGACGGCGCCATCGTCGCCAACTCGGGTCACTTTAACGTCGAGATCAATATCCCGGCACTGCAGGACCTGGCCGTGGCCGTGCACGAGCCGCGGCCTTTTATCCAGCAGTTTACGATGGCAGACGGCCGGCGCATCTCGCTCCTCGGCGAGGGCCGGCTGATCAACCTGGCGGCGGCCGAAGGACACCCGTCGGCCGTGATGGACATGAGCTTTGCCAACCAGGCACTCTGCTCCGAATGGATGGTCAACCACGCCGAGGAGCTGGAGAAACGCGTGTACGGCGTGCCACAAGACATCGACAAGAACATCGCCCGCCTGAAGCTCGAAGCGATGGGCATCAAGATCGACGTGTTGACGGAAGAGCAGGCGCGCTACCTCGCGTCCTGGCAAGAAGGAACCTAAGAACGGTAGATTGGTAAATTGGTAAATTGGTGAGCCCATCTCACCAATTTACCAATCCCCACTCTACCAATCTACCAATACACAAAGGAGTAACGACCATGTCAATGACGAGCACATTCATGACATCGCCCAAGTTCTACTTTACGTCAGAATCAGTGACGGAGGGGCACCCCGACAAGATCTGCGACCAGATCTCTGACGCGGTACTGGACGCAATCATTGCCGACGACCCTGATGCGCGTGTGGCCTGCGAGACCGCGGTGACCACCGGCCTGGTCTTGGTGATGGGCGAGATCACGACGAGCACCTACGTCGACATGAACGCGCTGGTACGGGATGTCGTGTGGGACATCGGCTACACCCGCGCCAAGTTCGGTTTTGACGGCGAGACGTGCGGCGTGATCGTCTCGATCAAAGAGCAGAGCGCCGACATCGCCCTGGGCGTCGACAGGGCGCTCGAGGCCAAGCAGGGCGAGATGACCGAAGAAGAGATCGAGGCCATCGGCGCGGGCGACCAGGGCATGATGGTCGGTTTTGCCTGCACCGAGACGCCCGAGCTGATGCCGATGCCGATCATGATGGCCCACAAGCTCTGCCGGCGCCTGTCGCAGGTGCGCAAGGAGCGGATCCTGCCCTACCTGCGCCCCGACGGCAAGAGCCAGGTGACGGTCGAGTATGAGCATGGCAAGCCCAAGCGCGTCGACACCGTCGTCATCTCGGCGCAGCACTCGCCCGACGTGGCCCAGAGCAAGATCCGCGACGACCTGATCCACCGCGTGATCAAGTACGTCATCCCCAACGGCATGTTGGACGACAACACCAAGATCTATATCAACCCGACGGGCCGTTTCGTCACGGGTGGCCCCAAGGGCGACGCCGGCGTCACCGGCCGCAAGATCATCGTCGACACCTACGGCGGCATGGCCAGCCACGGCGGGGGTGCCTTCTCGGGCAAAGACCCGACGAAGGTGGACCGCTCGGGCGCGTACTATGCCCGCTACGTGGCCAAGAACGTCGTGGCGGCCGGGCTCGCCGACAGGGTCGAGCTGCAGATCAGCTATGCCATCGGTGTGGCACGCCCCCTGTCGCTGGCGATCGAGACCTTTGGCACCGGCAAGCTGCCCGATGACGAGATCCTGTCGCTCGTCCTGAAGCACTTTGACTTTCGACCGGCGGCCATCATCCGCGACCTTGACCTGCGCCGCCCGCTCTACCGCCAGGTAGCTGCGTTCGGCCACTTTGGCAGGGAAGACCTGGACGTCCCGTGGGAGCGCACCGACAAAGCCGACCTGCTGCGCGAGCAAGCCGGCCTGCTCCAAAAGGCAGTCGCGGCGTAGCACACAGAGGGCGGGCGATCGACAGGTCGCCCGCCCTTGTAGGCTTGGTGCACTTTTTTGACAACGTGGAGGTGCAAAGTTATAATTCCCCTACCGTGACCTTTTATTGGCTGGGGTTGGACAAATCACGCTACCGGGTGTATAATCCGTACCAGTCTGCTTCGATGAGGAGGCCAGGGTGGCAAGGTTGCCAGTACAATCCGGCGCAAAGAAGCAAGCTTATCGGTGGCATACATTCCTGTTCAAAAGCACCTCGCGCCGAGCTGACCTCCGCAGGCCGGCACCATCGAGGTGTTTTTCTATTGTTCGGCAGTGATGGCACTCGCATATACACAAAGAGAGGGTAGACGGGTGAAAGAGATTCACACGGACCAGATCACCGACACAGTTCGCAGGCTGTGCATCGAGAGCAACTATTACCTCGGCGAGGACGTGCTGAACGCGCTCAAGCAATACCGCCAGGCCGAGACTTCACCGGTGGGACGCGAGGTGCTCGACCAGATTCTGGAGAATGCCGAGATCGCCCGCGAGCAGGACATGCCCCTCTGCCAGGATTGTGGGGTGGCGGTGGTATTCCTCGAGATGGGACAGGATGTGCACGTGGTCGGCGGCGACCTGAACGAGGCGATCGCGGAAGGCGTGCGCCGCGGCTACCAGGATGGCTACCTGCGCAAGTCGATGGTCGAGCATCCTTTCTCCACCCGCGTCAACACGCGCGACAACACCCCACCGGTTATTCATACGCAGATCGTGCCGGGTGAGAGCGTCAAGATCACGATCGCGCCCAAGGGGGGCGGCAGCGAGAACATGAGCCAGCTCGGCATGCTCAAGCCTGCCGACGGGCGCGAAGGGGTGATCAAGTTTGTCGTCGAGTCGGTGCGCCGGGCAGGCGCCAACCCGTGCCCGCCGATCATTGTCGGCGTCGGCGTGGGCGGAACTGCGGAAAAGGCCGTATGGCTGGCCAAGCACTCGCTGCTGCGCGAGGTGGGCAAGCCGAGCGACGATCCCGAGCTGGCCGCACTCGAGGCCGAGATTCTCGAGCGCGTCAACCGCATCGGCATCGGCCCCCAGGGGTTCGGCGGCCGGACGACCGCGCTGGCCGTGCACGCCGAGACCTTTCCGGCGCACATCGCCAGCATGCCCGTGGCTGTGAACATCCAATGCCACTCGGCACGCCATAAAGAGGCGGTCCTATAACCAGCCCTCGGCCCTGCAACTGGCAGGGCTGTTCTTTTGCACGAAAGGGGAACGATCATGAAACTGACGACGCCACTTACCGACGACGTCATCGAGCAGCTTCACGCCGGTGACGACGTGACGATCACGGGCGTGATTTACGTCGGGCGCGACGCGGCTCACAAGCGGATGGTGGCCACCCTCGACGCAGGCGAGCCGCTGCCCTTTGATCCACACGGACAGATCATCTACTACATGGGCCCGGCGCCCGCCAAGCCCGGCGATCCCATCGGCTCTGCCGGCCCCACCACCAGTGGACGCATGGACCCTTACGCGCCGCGCATGATGGAAGCGGGCCTGAAGGGCATGATCGGCAAGGGCAACCGCGCTCAGCCGGTACGTGATGCCATGCAAAAGCACAAAGCACTCTATTTTGCCGCCATCGGCGGCGCAGGCGCCTTGATCGCCAAGAGCATCAAAAAAGCCGACGTGGTGGCTTACGACGAACTGGGCGCCGAGGCGCTGCGCCGGCTCGAAGTGGAGAATTTCCCGGCCATCGTCGTGAACGACATCTATGGCGGCGATGCCTACCAGGATGGGATACGCCAGTACAGCCTGGAATAGGCCCGAGGAGAGACGATGAGAGTTCGACTATCGGCACAATCGGTGCACAACGAGCTGGTGCGCCGCGTGGAGGAGTACAGCGGGCAGGACTTGCAGGCCTGCTACCAGTGCGGCAAGTGCGCTGCCGGCTGCCCTGTCGCGTTTGCCATGGACATGCTGCCCAGCCAAGTGATCCGCTTTGCCCAGCTCGGGCTGGTCGATCGCCTGCTCGACTCCAAAACCATCTGGCTGTGCGCCGCCTGCCAGACCTGTTACACGCGCTGCCCCAAAGGCGTCGACCTGAGCCGCATCATGGAGGCGCTGCGTGAGATCGTCATGTACGAGCGCGGCAGTCACCTGAACTATGACGATATCTCGCCCGAAGAGGCGAGCGAGTGGCCGCAGCAGGTGTTTATTGGTGGCTTTCGAAAGTACTCTGTGTAGGTGAAAAAGTTAGAAATGAGAAATGAGAAGCCGTGCAGCGCACGAACTTCTAGTTCCCGATTTCTAATCTCCTGCCAGGTATGGAGATGACTATGAGAGTAAACTATTTCCCGGGATGCACGCTGAACACGACCGGCAAGGGCTTTGACAATGCGGTACGGGCGTCGTCCGCGGCGGTGGGACTCGAGCTGGTCGAGCTGCCGAATTGGAACTGCTGCGGCGCCACCTTTCCGCTCATCGTCGACAACATGCTGGAGCTGGCCGGGCCGGCGCACGTGCTGGTCGCTGCACGCGACGCACAGAACGGCAGTACGGTTACGACCGCGTGCACCACGTGTTACAACGTCCTGAAGCGCACCAACAGGTTTATCCGCGAGCACGAGGAAGAGCGAGAGCGGATCAATGCCTTCATCGAATCGGACTATGCGGGCGAGGTGGAGGTGAAGGACATTCTTCACCTGCTGCGTGATGATATCGGGTTCGAGGCCATCCGCGACCAGGTCAAGGTGCCACTGGAGGGGTTAAAGGTCGCGTCGTACTATGGGTGCATGGTGCTGCGCCCCCCAACAGAGGTGGCGTACGACGACCCCGACCACCCGATGTCGCTCGACGACCTGGTGAGAGCGCTCGGTGCCACGCCTGTCGATTTTCCCCACAAGAACGAGTGCTGTGGCGCCTACCTGGCGATGAAGGATCCCGAGATCACGCGCCAGATGGTGTACACCATCCTCGCTTCGGCCCAGCTCGCCGGGGCCGAGGCCATGGTGACCAACTGCCCGCTCTGCCAGTTCAACCTCGACAAGCAGCAGGCCGAGATGCGCAAGTCGCACGCCAGCTTTCGCCCGATCCCGATCTTTTACTTTAGCCAGCTCATGGGGGTCGCCCTCGGGCTCGACGTGCAGAACTATGGCTGGGAACGCCACTACATCGACGCGCGCCCGGCCGTGGAGCGCTTTGTGAAAGCATGATGACCGAACAGCCAGCCCATACCAAACGAGTGCTCATCGTCGGCGCCGGCATCGCCGGGATGCAGGCCGCGCTCGATATCGCCAACTCGGGCTACGAGGTGGTGCTGGTCGATCGCCTGCCCTCTGTCGGCGGGCACATGCACCAGCTTTCCGAGACCTTTCCCACCCTCGACTGCGCCCAGTGCATCATGACCCCGCGCACGGTTGACGTGGGGCGCCACGAAAAGATCAAGCTGCACGTCTACTCCGAGATCGAAGAGGTGGCAGGCGAGGTGGGCGATTTCCGCGTGCGCATCCGGCGCAAGCCGGCGTACGTCAATTGGGACCTGTGTACCGCGTGCGGCGCCTGCTCTGAAAAGTGCCCCACGTCGATCCCTGTCGCCTTTGACAGGCACCTCGAGATGCCACGTGTCATGAAGAGCGGCTAGGTGCGCCACGAAGGGACGGGCAAGGCAATCTATACCCTGTCACCCCAGGCCGTCCCGAAAAAGCCGGTGATCGATCCCGATTATTGCCGCTACCTGCTCGAGGGCAAATGCGGCCTGTGCGCCAAGGTCTGCCCCGTCGGCGCCATCGATTTCGAGCAGGGACCACACTGGAGCGAGGAGCGGGTGGGCGCCGTGATCCTCGCCACGGGCTACGAGCTCTACCCACTCGAAAAACTGGGGGAGTATGGCGGCGGCCGGGTGCCCGACGTCATCGACGGGCTCGCGATGGAGCGCCTGCTGAGCGCCTCGGGGCCGACGTCGGGCGTGATGCGCCGGCCGTCGGATGGCCGGGAGCCGCACGAGGTGGTGTGGATCCAGTGCGCCGGCTCGCGCGATCCGGAGCTGGCCATGCCCTACTGCAGCAAGATCTGCTGCATGTACAGCGCCAAGCAGGCCATGCTCTACAAGCACAAGGTGCACCATGGCCAGGCCTACGTCTTTTACATCGACATCCGCTCCGCCGGCAAGCGCTATGAAGAGTTCATCCAGCGCGCCATGGAAGAGGACGACGTCGCCTATGTGCGCGGCAAGGTCAGCAAGGTGTTCCGCGAGGGCGACAAGGTGATCGTGTGGGGCGTCGACACCCTGGCGGGCGTGCCTGTGGAGGTGGCAGCCGACCTCGTGGTCATCTCGCAGGCGATGGTGCCCTCCGAGGGCACGCGCGAGATGGCGGCGATGCTCGGCCTCGACGTCGACGAGTTTGGGTGGTGGACCGAAAAAGAGGGCAACCTGGCCCCCCTCGAGACGCGGCGGCAGGGCATCTTTCTCGCCGGCACCGGCACCGGCCCGAAGGACATCCCCGAGGCGGTAGCCCAGGGCAGTGGCGCCGCCGGCAAGGTGTTGTCACTCTTTAGCCGGTGGGGCGGGCTTGAAGACGCAGAAGGGATGTAGGATGCTAACAGATTACATCCGCGCAGCCATGCGCCGAGCGGTGTACGAAATCCTGGAAGATGGAACGTACTATGGCGAGATTCCTGGTTTCCAGGGTGTGTATGCCAACGCACAGACGCTGGCTGGATGTGCGGAAGAATTGCAAGAAGTTCTAGAAGGCTGGATTGTGCTGGGATTACGCTTAGGGCACTTTCTGCCTGCGGTCGAAGGAATCGAGCTCGTGGCGCAGGAGGTAGCCTAGTGCCACCCTTTGGACCCGTGAAGAGGCGGGATCTGATTCACTATCTGGAGCAATTTGGCTTTGAAGGCCCGTATGCCGGGGGCCGGCACGAGTACATGATAAAGGGAGAACTAAAGCTTGCTCTGCCGAATCCTCATCAAAGTGATATTGGCCGCGGACTGCTCGCCAGGATCCTGCGACAGGCAGGCATTGAGCGCGACGAGTGGGAGCGTATCTAGCAACCAGGGAAAGCTATGAAGCGAATCGGAGTCTTTGTTTGTCACTGTGGTACCAACATCGCCGGCTCTGTGGACGTGGAGCGGGTGGTCGAAGAGATCGCCAAGCACCCGGAAGTCGTGTACGCCGTCGACTACAAGTACATGTGCTCCGATCCAGGCCAGCAGCTCATCCGCCAGCACGTCGAGGAGGATGCGCTCGACGCCGTGATTGTCGCGGCCTGCTCGCCGGCCATGCACGAGACGACTTTTCGCCGGACGGCGGCCTCGGCGGGCATCAACCCCTATCAGACCGAGATTGCCAACATTCGCGAGCAGTCGAGCTGGGTGCACCAGAAGCAGCAGAGCGAGGCGACGAACAAGGCCATCGAGACGATCCGTACCATCGTCGCCAAGGTGCGCTATAACGAGTCGCTGACCCCCTTCCACCTGCCCCTGGTCAAGCGCGCGCTCGTCATCGGCGGCGGAATTGCCGGCCTGCAGGCGGCACTCGACATCGGCGACGCGGGTTACCCTGTCGTCCTCGTCGAGCGCTCGGATCACCTCGGCGGGCGCATGGCCGAGCTGTCCGGTCTCTACCTCAACTTTGACG
>DATHUZ010000361.1:0-4915 GCA_035461725.1 Anaerolineae bacterium | reverse complement strand
AGCACCTGGCTGATCAGGTTCATCGTCAGGCTGGCGACCTCCGAAAAATCCTGCGTGTCCGACGTCACCCGGCTCACGATCTTGCCCGACGGGTGCTCGTCAAAGAACGACAGGTCGTTGTGCACCACCGCGTCGAACACGTCCTCGCGCAGCTTGAGCACGACGTTGCCCACCACCTGGAAACCGAACCACTGGTTGATATAGTTAAAGCCCCACGCCGCCATGCCCAGCAGCAGCACGCCGCCGGCCAGCAGCAGCAGCATCTCGGTCGACGGATTCGTCTCCACCAGGTCGATCCCCCGTGCGATCAGGATCGGCCCGCCCGTCCCCGCCGCCGAGTTGAGCGCGATGGCGATTCCCACCACGACCATTTTGCGCGTGTGCGGCCGGAAATACCCAAGGATGCGCGCCACCAGCTCCCGGTCGCTATAGGTGCGGTCGTACGCCTCGGTCTCGAGGCCGTCGAGGACGAATCCCATTACTCACACCTCGAGAAAATACGGCAATAATCGGTGCTCCGCGCCAGCAGCTCCTCGTGCGTCCCCTGGTCCACCAGCTCGCCGCCGCGCAGCACCAGGATCCGGTCCGCCCACCGGATCTGGCTCAGCCGGTGCGTGATCAGAAACGTCGTCCGCTCGCGGCTGATGCGCCGCATGGCGCGCTGGATCTGGTCTTCCGTCGCGCTGTCGATCGCGCTCGTGCTGTCGTCCAGGATCAGGATCCTCGGGTTGGTCAGAAACGCGCGCGCGATGGCGATCCGCTGCCGCTGCCCGCCCGACAGCGTCACCCCCCGCTCCCCCACCTCCGTCTCGTACCCTTCACCAAAGCTCTCGATAAAATCGTGCGCCTGCGCCTCGCGCGCCGCCCGCTCGATCTCGGCCCGCTCCGCGTCGGCCGTGCCAAAGGCGATATTCTCGGCCAGGCTGCGCGAAAAGAGGAACACGTCCTGCTCGATGGTCGAGATCTGCGAGCGCAGCGACTCCAGGTTCCAGTCGCGCACGTCCACGCCGTCCACCAACACCCGGCCGTCGTCCACGTCAAAGATGCGGTTGACCAGCCGCGTCAGCGTCGTCTTGCCCGACCCCGTCTGCCCGACGATCGCCACCGTCTCGCCCGGCCGCGCCGTAAAGCTCACGTCCTTCACCACCGGCCGGCCGTTGTAGCCAAAGCTCACCCGCTCGAACGTCACCTCGCCGCGCATCGGCCGCGCCACGCCGGCCGGGTTCTCGTCCAGCTCGGTCTCGGTATTGATCATCTCCAGGATTCGCTCGCTGCTCGCGAGCCCGAGCTGCACCAGGTTGAAGGAAAAGATCGAGATAAAGGTGGGAAAGCGCAGGGCGTTCATCAGCCCCATGAACGAGATCACCTGCCCCAGCGTGATCCCGCCCGCGCGCCACAGCAGCAGCGCGTGCAAAAAGGCGGCCGCCCACGCCATGCTGAACACGAGCATCGGAATGTAGCGCGCCTGGATCTGTCCCTGCTTGATGAACAGGTCCCGGTAGCGCCGCGCACCGCCCACAAACTTTTGCCACTCGTGCTGCTCCTGGACGTTCGCCTTCACCACCTCGATCCCGGCGATCGCCTCCGCCAGGCCCGCGTTCATGGTGCCAAACTCTTCGCGCAGCGCGATGCTCACCGGGTTGAGGCGCCGGTTATAGTCGATCAGCGTCAGCCCCAGCAGCACCACAAAGATGCCCGGCACCAGCATCAGCCGCGGGTCGAGCGCCAGGATCATGGCCAGCGGCACCACCGTGCCCATCGCCGAGTCGGTGATCAGCATGACCCCCGGGCTGAACATCAGGTTCAGCATGCGCACGTCGTTCGTGGCGCGCGCCATGATGTCGCCGATCCGCTGCCGCCCGTGGAACGTCTGGCTCTTGCCCAACAGGCTGGCGTACAGCTCGTCTCGCGCATCGCGCTCCACGCTCTGCGCCATGAACTCGGCGGCATAGTTGCGCACCAGCCCTGTCAGCCCCTGCCCCGCGGCCCAGCCCAAGATCGTCAGCGCCACGCCCAACAAGGCGGCGTTTGTCCACCCCGGGGTCGTGATCACGTCGAACGCCCGCCCGATATAGACCGGCACCGAGCTGTAGAAAAAGTTGTTCAGAATCGCGGCCGCGAGCAAGGTCAGGGGAAACCAGGGATAACGCAGCACGTGCGACACGATCCAGCGCACCGTGCCCGAGCGGTTAAAGGCGTATTCCATTTCCGGCCGGAACTCGCGTTTGCTCATATCCGGCAGATTGTAATAGATTTGATGGCGCGCGTCAAGCGTAGTAGAGTCCCGAGCAGCCCAAGACCTTTAGGGTTTTTAGGAAACCCTAAAGGTCTCGTCCACAATCAGAATTTCTCACGCCGTGCTGCTGCGCTGCCACAAACGACGCACAAAACCGGGCAGCCGGACAGGGGAGCGCGGGCTTTCAACCGCCGACAGGGCAGCCGCGATCTGCGCCGTGTCGCCTTCGTGGATGTCAAAGGGGTTGCCGCTGCGGCTGCGTTCCAGGACGATCTGCACCACTTCCTGGGTGATATACTTGGCGCCCTGCTGGTACGCCTGCCACATCGACAGCAAGCACAGGATCGTCACCCGCCGCGGCATGCCCCGCGCCTCCTGGTAGATGAGCTGCACGGCGCTCGGCGCGAACAGATCGCCCTCCCGCCCGGCACGGCGCAGCCGCTCGGCCACCAAACGCTGCACGTCCACGGGAGTCATCGCCGTCAGCGGAAAGTCGACCACCACGCGATCGCTCAGGGCGGGGATGCGCGCCACCTGCGCGCGCAGCGCCGGCTGCCCGGCCAGGATCACCTGCAGCAGTTGCACCCCGCCGTCCTGCCAGTTCAGCAGCTTGCACACCTGCTGCAGCACCCGCCGCGACAGCAGGTGTGCCTCGTCCACGATCAGCACCATCGTCAGCTCATCGTCCAGCACCGAGTGAACCAAAAAGCTGAGGGCTTCTGCTTCCAGCTCCTGCAGCGATCGCCGGCGCTCGGGGGCCACCCCCCACGCCGCCAGCAGGTCCTTCATAAAGGCGTATTCCGTCTTCTGGCTCGGGGTGAGCATCATGCCCACGGCGCACTGTGGGTTGGCCGCCAGCTCCTCGGCCATCGCCCGGCACAGCAGCGTTTTCCCGCTGCCCACAGGCCCGTAGAGCAGAGCCAGCCCGTGCTGGCGCTCCACCAGCCAGCGCAGCGCCGCGTGCGCCTGCTGCTGCGCGCGCGACTCGGCCAGAAAACGAGGCTGAGGCACGATGGAAAAGGGCTCCTCGCGCAGGCCAAAGAACTCGAAAAAGGTCTGCGGCCGCACACGCTGCGCATGGCCCTGGGCGCTGATGATCTGGCTCAAATAGACGGGGCAGACCACGTGATCCGGTGTGAGGCAGTACGCGCGCTGGTGATCCGGCTCTACCGGGAGAAAGTCACTGAGGCTATGCCTGTTGGCATAACAGACGTTCAAGCTATTCGGGTAAGAATAGCGCACCTGCTCGTCGCCGGGAACCCCGAGGTGGCGACATACCTGATTCACAGTCATCGAGCGCCCCTTCCTATCACGTTGCGCACACAGCCGCCGGGAGGAACATTCCGCTTTCAGGATATCACAAAGGAGATCGCCTGTCAATGGGCCGCAGGGAGTAAAGTCCATCCGCCCCAGGGTGGACACGCAGCCAAACAAATCCGCATCGAGCGCAATCGCATTTGTCGTGGCGAGGAGCATCAGCGACGAAGCAATCCCCAACTTGGCACGTAAAGATCACTGCGCTACCTAATGCAGTAGCAAGACTGATTTTCGGCAATGATGAGTCCGGTACGCCTGGTAGCGCAGTTCTACGACGGTGGAGAATGCAGACCCGATGCTGATGAGGGCCTTTTTTCAAGCTCAACTATCGGGTTAAGGGGGCCGAGGTGAGGGAGCTGCAGGCGCGTGCGCCTATCTTTCTACTCTTTCACGCACACCCAGCGGCCGGCCCGGGGGGGGCACCCATGAGTGGTCGAAGGATAGAAGGATTGTCAAGCTGAACAGGGCCCTAACCCGATAGCGCTGGCGGCTTGGCAAATCGCGCCACCGGTGCTATACTTGTCGGCAGAAATACAGGTTCAGGGTATGAGCATGGCAAATGCAATCACGTTGACCCGGCTCCCATTTTTGGTCGTCATCGTCGCGCTGCTCTATCTTGGGGTGCCGGCCGTCCAGGTAGTGACGGCCTTTCTCGTCCTGATCTTGATCTTTATGGACACCCTGGATGGCATTGTCGCGCGCAGGCGATCCGAAGTGGGCATGCTGGGCAGCAAGCTCGACATCGCCGTCGACCGCATCGTCGAACAGGTTCTCTGGATCGTCTATGCGCACCTCGGCCTGATCCCGGTCGCCATCCCGATCATCTTTGTCATCCGCGGCGGCCTGGTCGACACGGTGCGCAGCTTTAGCCTCGTCTGGGGCGAGACCTCGTTTGGCATGATGCACACCAAGTGGGGCCGGCGCCTGGTCGCTTCCGGCTTGATGCGGTCGCTCTATGGCGTCGCCAAAGCGGTCGCCTTCTTCCTGCTCGCCCTGGCCTTGGGCCTGCAAGGCTTGTGGGCGGGCACGCCGCGCGCCGGCTGGGCCGACGCGATCGGCCTCGCCGGCGTTGTCGTGAGCTGGGTCGCCACCATCATCTGCTGCGTGCGCGGCGCGCCGGTCCTGATCGAGGCGCCTCGGCGCCTGCGCGGCCTCGACGACAAGGTGGCCGAGCACGCGACAGGCCAGGCGACGCGCCCATGACCTTCCGCAGCCTGGTCAGTCACCCGCGCACCATCAACTTTGGTCTCGCCACCAGCCGCTACGTGCCTGGGCGGCTCGCCTATGCCGTGTCGAGCTGGGTCTCGACGGCGGTCTCACGCTTGCAGCCCGAAGTCTACCGTATCCTATGTGCCAATCTTG
>DATHUZ010000360.1:0-8766 GCA_035461725.1 Anaerolineae bacterium | reverse complement strand
GACTCAGGACAAGAACGCAGACAATGCCGCCTCGCAGCTCTACGACCCCCTGGTGTTCCAGGCGCTTGACGGAGAGATCGTGCCGGGCCTGGCCGAGTCCTGGGAAGTGTCAGATGACGGTACAGAGTACACCTTCTATCTGCGCCAGGGCATCACGTTCCACAACGGTGAGCCGTTTACCGCCGACGATGTGATCGCCACCTGGGAATACGGCAAGGGAGAAAGCTCGTCCTGGCCCGACCGCTATACGATCGCCGAAAGTGTGGAAAAGATCGACGATTATACGATCAAGGTGACGACCGACGGCCCCAAGCCGCTGCTGCTGGTCACAATGCACGACTTCTGGTCGATCATCCCCGACGAGTATATCGCCGAGGTTGGCGTCGACGGCTTCCAGGAGCACCCAATCGGCACCGGTCCCTTCATGTTCGTGGAATGGGTCAAGGGCGACCACATCACCTACCAGGCCAACCCGAACTACTGGCGAGAGGGCATGCCCAAGGTTGAGACCCTCATCTTCCGCTTCATCCCCGAGTCTTCGACCCGCGCGGCCGCCATCCAAACCGACGAGATCGACATCGTGCAGCGGTTGAGCGCCGAGGAAGCGCAGCAACTGCTGGGCGAGCCAGGGGTGCGCGTCATCAAGTATCCTGTGGCCCGCATCTTTTACGTGGCTTTCAACAACCTGACCACCGGCGTGGGCGAGCCGACGGAAGACGCCAAGGTACGCCAGGCGATGAACTATGCCGTCGACGTCGATGCCATCATCGACGCGCTCTTCAGCGGCTATGGCAAGCGGGCCGCCGGCTATGTCGCCACGTTCGAGATGGGCTATGGCAACGTCGAGCCCTTCCCCTATGACCCGGAGAAGGCCCAGGAGCTTCTGGCCGAGGCCGGCTATGCAGACGGCTTTGAGATGGACATGGCCTGCCCGGCCGGCGTGTATGGATCTTTCGAAGAAGTGTGTGAGGCGATCGTTGGCTACCTGGGCGAGGTGGGCATCACCGTCAACCTCGAGATCATGGAATCGGCTCAGTACTGGGATCTGGAGGCCAACAAGGAGCTGCCGCCCCTCTTTGGGGACAGTTGGGGTGAAGAGAGCGGCGAGGCCTACAACCGCCTGGTGGGCGCGCTGGGCGGGATGGAAGCTGCCTACTCGGCCTGGTCCGACCCCGAGATCGACCGCATGCTGAGCGAGATCTCGACGGAAGTGGATGCTGCCGAGCGGACGGCGCTCTACCAGGAGCTGCAGGTCTACATGCACGACAATCCACCGTTCATCTACCTGTACGAGCCGTACACGTTCGAAGCCGTCCGGGACAGGGTCCAGGACTATAATCCACGGCCCGCCGAGATCTATTTCCTCATGGACACGTGGCTGGCCATCGGCGAATAGACGTTGCGTGACCGGCGGCGCGGACAGGTCGAACGTCAGGCCTGGTCTGCCTGAAGGGGGTGGGCGGTTGAACGCCCACCCCCCAAGCCGCCCCCGGCCGTGCCCGGGAGCAGACACGAGCGCCATGTGTGCGCAGCGCCCAACACGGTGCGCTGAGAGCGTACCCCGGCGCCGTGCCTGAGGCACGAGGAGGCTGAAGTGCAACGGTACTTCCTGTCCAAGGTAGGCCAGTCGATCCTGTTGCTGGTGGGGGTGCTGGTCTTGGTGTTCTTTTTGTTGCGGCTCACGGGCGACCCGGCCCGCCTGATGATGTCCCGTGAAGCCACGCCTGAGCAAGTTGAGGCGTTTCGTGAGGCGATGGGCTTCAACCGTCCGCTCCTCGTACAGTTCTGGGACTTTGCCAGCGGTGCCATCGTGGGCGACTTTGGTAACTCGCTCCACTACAGGACGCCGGCACTGCCCCTGGTGCTCGAGCGGCTGCCGGCAACGGTGCAACTGGCCAGCACCGCGCTGCTAATGGCCATGATCGTCGGCATCCCCATCGGCCTGATCGGGGGCTTTCAGCCTGGCAGCCCGGCCGACTCGCTGGGCCGGCTGCTGGCGCTGCTCGGCCAGAGCGTTCCCAACTTTTGGCTGGCGCTGATCTTGATCCTCTTCTTTGCCGTCAACCTCGGCTGGCTGCCCTCCTTTGGGCGCGACGAGCTGAAATCGGTGATCCTGCCGGCTTTTGTGCTCGGGCTGCCCACGCTGGGCCAGTTGGTGCGCCTCACTCGCTCGGCAGTGCTCGAGATCCGGGGCGAGGATTTCATCCGCACGGCGCACAGCAAGGGGCTGGAGCCGCGCGTGATCTATGCCAAGCACGTGCTGCGCAACGTGGCGATCCCGCTGATCAGCGTCATCGGCGTCCAGTTTGGCTACATGCTCGGCGGGTCGATCATCATCGAGGCCGTGTTTGCGTGGCCGGGCATCGGGCAACTGCTGGAGCAAGCCATCGGCTGGCGCGACTTTCCCCTCGTGCTCGCGATCGCCGTCTTTACAAGCCTGGCCGTGCTGGCCATTAACCTGCTGACCGACGTCGCGTACGCAGTGATAGACCCGAGGATCCGCTATGGCCACTAGACAACTTGCTCCTACTGCGGACAGCTTGCTCGACGTCGAGCGCACATTCCGAGATCGCCTCGCCTACATGGGCCGGTTCCTGTGGCGCGACCGGAGCGGCGTAATCGGCCTCGTCCTGTTCCTGGTCGTGGTCGTGACGGCGGTTCTGGCTCCGGTGATTGCACCCTATGATCCCCTCGCGCAGAACCTGCGCGACGCCAAGCTGCCGCCGGCGTGGGAGGCAGAGGGCAGTTGGTCACACCCCATGGGCACCGACAACCTGGGGCGCGACCTGCTCAGCCGGGTGATCTATGGCACGCGCGTGTCGCTGACGGTGGGTTTCTTTGGCGTGCTCATCGCGGGCACCCTGGGCCTCGTCCTCGGCGCCATCGCCGGCTACGTGGGTGGCAGGGTGGATACATCGATCATGGCTGTGGTCAACCTCGTGTTGTCGCTGCCCTACCTCCTCTTTGTCGTGGTCATCGCCTCCATCCTCGGCCGCAGCCTGGTGAACGTGATCCTGATTTTCGGCATCACCTGCGCCCCGCTCTTTGCGCGGGTCGCGCGCGGCGAAGTGCTGCGCATCCGCGAGTCGGGCTATGTCGAATCGGCGATCAGCGCCGGGGCAGGCTCAGGACGGATCATCTTTGACCACATCATCCCGAACCTGATCGGCCCGATGATCACGCTCGCCACATTCGAGATGTCGGCCATGATCTTTTACGAGGCGGGCCTTGGGTTCCTGGGGCTCAGCGTGCCGCCGAGTGTGCCGAGCTGGGGCAACATGCTCGCCGCCGGACGGAAATACCTGACCAGCTATCCCTGGATCGCGACCTGGCCCGGCCTGGCGATCATGTTCACCTCGCTGGGGATGAACCTGCTGGGCGACTGGCTGCGTGACGTCCTCGACCCGCGCCTGCGGCGCGCCAGAAAGTAGGAGGAGGTGAGTGGTGTCGACTATACTCCAAGTTCGTGACCTGGTCACCAAGTTCTACACACTGGACGGTGTGGTGCACGCCGTGAACGGCGTCAGTTTTGACCTCGACGCGGGCGAGACGCTGGCAATCGTGGGGGAAAGTGGCAGCGGCAAAAGCGTGACCATGATGTCGCTGCTGGGCCTGATCCCGACGCCCCCGGGCAAGATCGAACGTGGGGAGGCACAGTTCACGACAAACAACGGCACGCACGACCTGCTCAAGATGTCGGTGCACGACCTGCGCGACGTGCGCGGCGGGCAGATCGGCTTTGTCTTCCAGGACCCGATCTCGACCCTGAACCCGATCTTGACCATCGGCGAGCAGATCTCCGAGACGCTGACCCGCCACCTGAAGCTGAGCCAGGAGGATGCGCGCAAGCGGACGCTCGAGCTGCTGGTCAGCGTGGGCATCCCCGACCCCGAGCTCCGCTACAAGGCGTACCCGTTCCAATTCTCGGGCGGCATGCGCCAGCGCGTCGTGATCGCCATCGCCATCGCCTGCAACCCGCAGATCATCATCGCCGACGAGCCGACGACGGCGCTGGACGTAACGGTGCAGGCACAGATCGTCGACCTGTTCGGCCGGCTCCAGGACAAGCTGGGAGTGGCCGTGATCTGGATCACGCACGATCTGGGTGTGGTGGCAGGCATCGCCGACAGGGTGCTGGTGATGTACGGTGGGCGGCCCGCCGAGATCGCGCCGGTGGACGATCTATACGAGCACCCATGCCATCCCTACACCCTCGGCCTGCTCGGGGCGCTGCCGCGCCTCGACGCGAGGGAATCGAAGCGGCTGGTGAGCATCCCGGGCAACCCTCCCGACCTCTTGATCCCGCTCCAGCACTGTCCCTTTGCGTGGCGATGCGAATACGCCTTCGACCGGTGCTGGCAAGAGATTCCGCCTTTGCGCACGGTAGACGCGGCGCACCAGGCGGCCTGCTTCTACGACCTGCAGAAAGGAGGGCCACGCGATGCCTGAAAAAGATCGGCTCTTGAGAGTGGTCGAGCTTAAAAAGCACTTTCCGATCAGCGGTGGACTGCTGGGACGGCAGCGGGGCCTGGTGAAGGCTGTCGACGGCATCTCGTTCGAGATCCGCCAGGGCGAAACGCTTGGCCTCGTCGGCGAGAGCGGCTGTGGCAAGTCCACGGCGGGACGCGCGATTCTGCAACTGCACGCACCGACGTCCGGGCAGGTATTCCTGCAAGACGTGGAGCTGACGGCCTGCGGCATCGACCAACTGCGCGGGCTGCGACCCAAAATGCAGATGATCTTCCAGGACCCGTACGCCTCGCTCAACCCGCGCCATTCCGTGGGCAAAATCGTCGGCGAGCCGCTGATCATCCACGGCGTGCATCGAAAGGGCAGCACAGAGCTGCACGACAGAGTGGCCGAGCTGCTGGATCTGGTGGGGCTGGACCCGGCTTACGTGCGGCGCTTCCCGCACGAGTTCTCCGGCGGGCAGAGGCAGCGGATCATGATCGCGCGTGCACTGTCGCTGAGCCCATCGTTCATCGTGTGCGACGAGCCGATCTCGGCCCTGGACGTCTCGATCCAGGCCCAGGTCGTGAACCTGATGCAGGACCTGCAGGAGCGGTTGGGAGTGGCCTATCTCTTTATCGCCCACGACCTGAGCATGGTGAAGCACATCTCGCACCGGATCGCCGTCATGTATCTGGGCAAGGTGGTAGAGATGACCGACCGGAACCGGCTCTTTGACGACCCACTCCACCCCTACACCCAGTCTCTCAACTCTGCTGTGCCGGTACCCAACCCGAAACTGGAACGGCAGCGAAAGCGGTTCATCCTCAAGGGAGAGCCGCCGAGCCCTGCCAACCCGCCACCCGGGTGCGTGTTCCATCCACGTTGCCCCCTGGCGATTGATGAATGCGTCAAGGCCGTCCCCACCTTTCGCGAGGTGAGCGCGGATCACTTTGTCGCCTGCCACCGGGCCGACGAAAAGGGCACGAGCAAGATAGATGCGGGCATGATGCAAGCCGTCGCGGTCGGTTGATGCCAGGTGAGCGAGGAGAATAGAATCATGAAGTTTCCACTGAACGCAGACGTCCACTGCAGCGACGGCCAATGTGGGCGTTCGACCTATGTCGTCTTGAACCCCGCCAGCGACCAGATCACGCACGTCGTGGTGAAGGAAAAGCAACCATCGCGCGTCGAGCGCCTGGTGCCCGTCGTCCTGGTTGGCCAGACCGCCGCGGAAGTCATCCTGCTCAACTGCACCCTGAAAGAGTTCTCGGCGCTGGAACCCTTTAACCAGACAGAGTTTGTCTACGGCGACCTGCCGCACCACGCCACCGATCCGAGCCTGACGCTCCTGTGGCCGTACGCCGTTCCGGCCAAGCGTGTTGTGGACGAAAAGATCCGGCCGATCGCGCCCGGCGACCTGGCCGTGCGGCGTGGTGCCCGCGTCCAGGCAACGGATGGCCGGGTGGGTCAGGTAGACGAGTTTCTGGTAGACCCCGACAGTGGGTACATCACTCACCTCTGCGTACGCGAGGGGCGCCGGCAGGGAGATCGGGCGCTCTGCATTCCGGTGTCCGACATTGCCGAGATCAAGGAAAAGATAGTGCAGCTCGCCGTGGACAAAAAGACGGTCGAGTCGATGGGCTCGATCCCGGCGAAACGGTGGTGGGAATAGCAGGTGAGATGAAGACGAACCACGAAACGGTCGATGTTGTCATAGCTGGCGGCGGTACCGCGGGGCACATCGCGGCGATCCAGGCGGCCAGGGCAGGCGTCCGCACCTCGGTCATCGAGGCGGGGACGATGCTCGGCGGGACAATGACCGCCGGCGGCGTGTACATGCCCAACCACTTTTTCAGGCCACAGGGGCCGGTGGTGCTTGGCATCGCGTGGGAGCTGTACACGGCATCGAAGCAAATCGAAGGGCTGCCCATCCCGGATTACCGAAAGCGGCGGCCGGTGGAAAGCCCGGGCTATTACAGCTATATCAACGTGCCGATCTATGTGGCGCTGGCCGAGGAAAAGGCGCTCGCAGCGGGCGTCCTCCTCCACTATCACGAGTTCATCGCCGGCGTCCAGCCGGTCGGCGACTGGTGGGAAGTCACTTCGCTCGGGCGCGGCATCCGCCGCGTGACGCGAGCGCGCGAGATCATTGACTGCACCGGCGACTGCGACGTGGTACGCATGCTCGGTCTGGGCGTGCTGCGCGACGAGGTGCGACAGCCAGGGACGTATCAGTACAAGATCGAGGGGATCGAGCACGAGCAGGTGTGGGAAGGGGAAGTACAGGCGATCTATGAAGAGGCGATGGCGACCGGCGTGCTGCACCAAGGCGATTTCGCCTATCCGAACATGCTGCCCTTCAAATACTACCTCGATCACGGTGGGCACAACGGGACGCACATCTACCAGGCCGACACGTCGGACGCGGACGGACAGACGCGGGCCAACCTGGAGGGGCGCGCGCGGATGCTGCGCATGTTCCAGTTCGTGACGGGTTCTATCCCGGGGTGCGAGCGGGCAGTGCTCAAGATGATGGCTCCGTTCGGCCTGGCGCGCGAGACGTACCGGGCGGAAGGAGAGTACGTGGTAACGCGCGATGACTTTATGCGGGCGACAGATTTTCCGGACAAGGTATGCAACGCCTTCAACTACATCGACCTGCACAGCCAGGAGCGCGGGTGCGACGTCACGTTCCACGAGGAGGAGGAGTTGCTGCCCAAGGTGCCGTTCCGGGCGCTCATTCCGAAGGGCAGCGCGCGCCTCACGGTGGCGGGCAGGATCGTGTCGGCGGACAGGGTCGCGCTCGCGGGCATCCGCGCCCAGTGCACGTGCATGGCGATGGGCCAGGCGATGGGTGCGGCGGCGGCGCTGGCGGTAAAGCGCGGCGTGGCCTCGCGCGAGGTCGACAGCCGCGATATCGTGGCGCTGACGGTGGAGCATGGAGCGGTGCCGGTATAGCAGTTTTGGACATGGATCTCACGGATGACACGGATCTTTTATCCGTGTCATCCGTGAGATCCGTGTCCTATACCTCGGTAAGCATCCGTCAGACGGTGGGCATCAGGGAATGAAACGGATAATGGAAGAAGCCAAAGAGATACCGGTGCTGGCCGAGACCGACGTGCTGGTCGTCGGCAGCGGGCCGGCGGGACTGGCGGCGGCGCTGGGTGCGGCGCGCGAGGGCATAGACACCATGCTCGTGGAGCGCTATGGCTGCTTTGGCGGCGTGATCAGCCAGGTAGGGGTCGAGACCATCGCTTGGTACCGGCACGAGGGCACCGTCGACGTCGAGGGGATCGGGATCGAGTTTGAGCGCCGGGCTGCCGAGATGGGAGGGGCGCGCAAGGAGCCACAGTCGGCCAGCCAGACGCTGGACCCGGAGATGTTCAAAGTCGTGGCCGATCGCTTGGTGGAGGAAGCGGGCGTGGAGCCGCTCCTGCATTGCCTGGCCGTTGACGTTGTGATGGAAGGCAACACTCTGCGCGGGATCGTGACCGAGAGCAAGTCGGGCCGGCAGGCGATCCTGGCCAGGCGTGTCGTAGATGCCACAGGCGACGCCGACATCGCCTTTCGCGCCGGCGCTCCCTGTCGCCAGACGCCGCGCGACGAGATGATGGGTGTCACGGTCGTCTTTTCGTGCGCCGGGGTCGACCGGGAACGGTTTCTCGACTATGTGAGGCAGCGCCCGTCGACGTATGGGGACTGGGGCAAAAAGTGGGCAACAGAGACGTCGGGCAAAGAGGACGAGCTGTTCAGCACCTACTTGCAAGAGCCCTTTGACCGGGCGCGCGCGGACGGGCTGATCCCGGAGGATATGGGCAGTATCGGCGGCACGTGGAGCACGTTCACCGAGGCCGGCGAGGCGATCAACCTGAACATGGTCTACCTGACCGGCTACGACTGCACCGATGTGCGCGACCTGACCCGGGCCGAGATGGAAGGCCGGCGCCAGGCGCTGCTCGCGATCGAGGCATTACGACGGTACGCACCTGGCTTTGAGCGGGCCAGGCTGCGCAATTTCGGCATGACGCTGGGCACCCGCGACTCGCGTAAGATCGTGGGGCGCTATGCGCTGACCGGGCACGACGTGCGCAACCAGGCCCGCTTTGAGGATGCGATCGGCATCTTTCCCGAGTTCATCGACGGCTATGGCGTGCTGATCTTGCCGACCACGGGCCGCTACTTTCAGGTTCCGTACGGCATCCTGGTGCCGCAAGGGGTTGAGAACCTGCTCGTGGCGGGGCGATGCGTGGCGGGTGACAGGGTGTCGCACGCTGCGACACGGAACATGATGTGCTGCACGGTGACAGGACA
>DATHUZ010000359.1:0-3114 GCA_035461725.1 Anaerolineae bacterium | reverse complement strand
AGCGCAGCGCGTCGAGGCTCATCCCGTCGCGCGGATGGGTGGGAATCTCGAGCGCCTGAAGCTCGAGCACTTCGAGGCAGCGGAGCGCGTCAAAGCTCGTCGGCGACTCGATCGCGACCGTGTCGCCGGGACGGCACACCGCGCGCAGGCAAAGGCTCACAGACTCGGTGCATCCCGTGGTGATCACGACGTCGTCCGGCGCCAGGCTGCATCCGGCAGCCAGCGCGCGGCGCGCGATCTGGACGCGCAACGGCTCGCACCCCGGCATGTAATCGTACATCCCCCCGCGGTCGCCCATCCGGCGCGCTACCGAGGCGAGGATGCGGTTCAGCGGTTTGGTCGCGGCGAGCTGCGGATTGGGATGGGCCGCCCCCAGCTGTACCAGATCGGGCTGGTGTGTATCGGCCAGCACGACGCGCGTCACGAGATCGCGCACACTCACCCCGGTCGGATCGGGCGCGGGGGACGACATGTCGGGCTCGGGCAGGGCGGCAGGCAGCTCGGTGCGCACGTAAAAGCCGGAGCGGTCACGCGCCTCGACGAGCCCGCGCGCTTCGAGCAAATAGTAGGCGCGCAGCACGGTCGTGATGCTCACACCGCGCTGCCGGCTCAGCTCGCGCACCGAGGGGATGTCGTCGCCGGGACGAAACGTCCCGGTCTCGATCAGGTGCGTGATGTCGCCTGCGATTCGCTCGTACTTGTAGCGCCTGGCTCCGCCCATGCCCTAATTATACCTGCTCGGCCATCGGCCGGCAAGGTACAGATCGGCCTCGTTCCGAGTGGTACAGTTGGCAAAATAGCAAACTGATCCGGCTACAATTCGTTTCCCCTGTCTCTGTTATTCTTTTTTTCGGGCGGTTATACTGAGAGCAGGAGTGACGGATGGGCACGCACCTGGGTGCGTGGAAAGGAGGGACGAGCGTGTCAAGGGAAAAAGTGTCGACCTGGATCAGGCTGATCGGTTGTTTCGTCCTGGTCGCCGTCGTTGCCGGCGGCACAACCGGGTGCGGCGCGGTCAAAGCCGACGCGACAGGAGGCAGGCCGACAGGGCACCGGGCCACACCGCCCGAAGGCGTATTCCGCCTTGGCGTCCTCGGCCCGTTCACCGGTCCGAGCGCGAGCACGGGCGCCGAGTTCAGGGGCGCGGTAACGATGGCGTTCGACGCGGCCGGCTGGCAGATCGGCGGCTACACCGTCGAGCCTGTGTGGATCGACTCCCAGTCGGATCCGGCGAGCGCGGCGCGGGCATACGAACGCGCCGTGGTCGAGGGCGGCATTGAGGCGGCGATCCTGAACTGGCACAGCGACGTTGCGCTCGAATGCATGGAGGTGGCGGCGGACTATCAGATCCCGCACATCTTTCCGTACGGCGCCACCGAGGCGGTCAACGCAAAGTTTCGCGCCGATCCGGAGCGGTATGGCTACTGGATGAACAAGGGGTGGCCCGTGCCCGCCACGTTGACCCGCGCATACGTCGAGGCGATCGAGGACGCCATCGCGCGTGGGGCGTGGGAGCCGATGGACAAGACGGCAGCGATCTGCGCCGAGAACACGGCCTGGGGCCGCAGCTTTGGCCGGGCGATCAAGCAGCAGTTGCAAGATAGCGGCTGGCGCGTCGTCTCGGAAGAGTACTTTGACCTGGACGAGGTGCAGTTCTATGCTCTGCTGTATGGGCTGAAGGCGCGCGACGTGGCGCTCGTGGCTGCCACCAGTACGTCGATGCCTTCGTTCGCGGCGTTCATCAACCAGGCCGACGAGGTGGGGCTGGAGAGCCTGATCATCGGCGACGGCCTGGGCTGGGCGGGCGAGTGGCACGCCGTGACGGGCGAGGCGTCGAACTATGTCGTCGACCAGATCCCGGTGTGGGCGACGGGCGAGGGGCAGGAGTTCGCCGCACTTTTTGAGGAGCGCTGGGGCGTGGCCCCCAGCCCGTCGGCAGCCGGCCTGGCGTACGACGGGGCGGGGATGTTCATCGAGATCGCCAGGCAGGCGCTGGCAGAGTATGGCGAGCTGAGCAGTGAGACGATTTACCGCTGGGCGAGCGAGAACCTGCAGACGGGTGCGTGGTCCTACACGGGCGGCATCGTGATGGAGGAGTACCGGTACACGCCCGACACGCTGCCCGACCCTGTGGTCGGGCAAGGCTACTACCTCTTCCCCGTGCAGCAGTACGTCGACGGGCAGGCGAGGATAGTCTATCCGCCGCAGTGGGCCGAGCAGCCGCTGCAAGTCGAGCCGTAGTGGTGGCTGCAGGGAGGCACACGGCGTGACACGGAGTTGTTCATGGTGAGAAAAGCGAGGGAAACACGCACCATGGATCGCTGCTTTCTTGGCACATCCTGATGGACGTGTGACCAGGCTTAGCCGCGGACGACGACGAGGTTGCCCGACTCGTAGCGGCGCAGGCCCCACTGAAAGACGAGGCGCGCGGCGACGAGCATGCCCGCAGCGGCGAGGACGAGAAAGCCCAACCGGCTCCAGTCGAAATCGACGAGCAGGGCGGCGGGCATAGAGCCGATGAACGCCGCGGGGATGAGTGTGTAGAGCAGCCACTGCACGGCGCCGGGAAAGATCTCGATCGGGTAGATGCCGAACGTGATCAGGGCGTTGATGGCCTGTGCCGCCAGGTTGTCGGCGTTGCCCACCCAGAAGGCAAGCGAGCCGACAATCACGGCAAAGGAGACGATCACGACGGCGGCGATGGTGCCCAGCAGCAGAAAGAGGGGCAGGTGGCGCCAGGGCGACGGGTCGGCGACGAAAAAGATGGCGAGGCCAAAGACGACGTCACCCCAGGCCGGCAGCGACATGCGCGACACGAGCAGGTGGACGAGTGGGTCGGCGGGCAAGGCAAGGTAGTAATCGAGCTCGCCGCGCACGACCGTGCGCGCCACGAAAAAGGCGTTGCCGCAGACGACGTTGGCCAGGCCAAAGCCAAAGGCGACCATGCCGTAGAGCATCATGACGTGGGCCAGCGACCAGCCGCGCAGTGATGGCAGGCGCTCAAAGAGGACCCACCAGAAAAAGAGGAGCGTGACGTCGTTCAGGATCATGCCAGCGACCTGCAGGAGAAAGGCGCCGCGGTAGGCCATGGCGGACATCAGGTTGTGGCGCAAG
>DATHUZ010000358.1:0-2717 GCA_035461725.1 Anaerolineae bacterium | reverse complement strand
CGACGCCCGGCAGGGCGGTGACGCCGCGGCGCATCTCGCTCAGAATGCCATCGGCGACAGGTTGGGCCTGGTCGGTGATGATGTACGCGAGCAGCTTCTGGCGCTGACGGCTGGGGCGGAACCAGGCGCGCAAGCGTGCGGCACCTGAACCTTCCCTGCCCAGCCCGTTCACGCCGGGGATGTGAAAACTCGGGTAGCGGGGCAGCACTTCGCCACTTGCCCGCTGCAGTCCCACGGTGAGCAGCGCCATCAGGAAAAAGAGTATGTTCACAACCAGTCCGGCGGCGATTACGACCTGACCCGGGATACTGCCGATCTCGGCTCGCTGCAGGAACACAGCGGAGGACATGGCCGGTGTTGGGTGCAGCCATACCTTCGACAGCCACGCCAGGTCGAGGATGAGATAGATCCAGAAATAGTTCCGGCGCATGCGCCTGCCCAGCGCCTCGAGCAAGGAGATCGGGAACTGTGGGTGGAGCAGATTATCGGCCAGGCTTTCGGCCCAGTCGGGCGCCGGGTGGAAGGGGGGGACGAGCATGGTTGAAAAAAAGTCGGTCTCCATGAGGCGCACGCGGTAGCTCCACAGCTCATAGTAGCGATAGCGGCGCGCCTCGATGTAGAGAAAGAGCGTCACCAACAGGACGTTGAGGATGATCAGCCGGTGATCGGCGACGTCGGTGCGGCTGTAGGCAAACGAGATCGCGGCCCCGGTGGTGACCACCGCCCAGTTGGTGGTGGTGTCGAGCCTCTGGCGCCAGACGTTGGCTCGCTGCACCTCGGCGCGAAAAAAGTGCACCATCGCGGTGTTGAACTCGGCGGGACCGAGCTGGTAGCCGCGATAGCTCCATACCGGCCCGGGCCTGCCGGGGTCCGGCCTGCTCGCGTCTCGATCGTGGTGCATCGGGTCTTGGACCAAAGCCATTTCCTCCTTCTGTTCACCCCTAACTTGCCGGCAGATCAACCTGCCCACGATCCAGATTATAGCACGTGTGGGGCGAGGCCGCCAATGGCGCAACTGCCCGCTCCCCGTGACGGCTTCTTTAGGTCCTCTTAAGCTTGGCACGAGCCTTCCTTAAGGACAAACCGGCGTCGCACGTGGTATTCTATGCTGGAGAGAAAAGAAGAAAGGAACGTCCATGAATACGATCCAACGAAAACCGGCGCTGCTTTTGGTGCTGCTCCTGGTGTCACTCCTGGCACTGTCCGCCTGCGGGCTGCCGACCGCGCTGCTCGGCGCGTTGCGGGATGATTCGCCTGTCGTCGCTGAAGCCGCGGCCCCAACAGTGGTCGAGCGTGACGCTGTGGCGGCTTCGAGCGGCGGCAGCGCACCCGTTGCGCAGGTTCCGTCGAGCGGTGAGCTGCTCGACAGCCTCGAGGATGCGCTGGCCAATATCTATGAAGAGGTGACGCCTTCCGTGGTGCACATCCAGGTCGGCGCCGGCCTCGGCTCCGGCTTTGTGTGGGACACCGAGGGCCACATTGTCACCAACAACCACGTCGTGGCGGGTGCCGGCTCGATCCGCGTCACGTTCGCCGGCGACACAACCGTGCCGGCCGAGGTGGTGGGCACCGATCCCGACAGTGACCTGGCCGTGATCAAGGTCGACGTGCCCGCCGAGCAGCTTCACGCGGTGCGCCTGGCCGACTCGACGCAGGTCCGTGTCGGGCAACTTGCCGTGGCGATCGGCAATCCCTTTGGGCTCGACGGCACGATGACCGTGGGCTTTATCAGCGCGCTCGACCGGTCGCTGCCCGTGTCGACGCGCGCCCTGATCGGGCCGACTTATAGCATCCCTGACATCATCCAGACCGACGCGCCGATCAACCCCGGCAACTCGGGCGGCGTGCTGGTGAATGCCCAGGGAGAGGTGATCGGTGTGCCGACAGCCATCGAATCGACGGTGGCGGCGAACGTAGGCGTTGGGTTTGCCGTCCCGGCGGCCATCGTGGCGAAGGTGGTGCCCGTTCTGATCGAGGATGGTGGATACAGCCACGCGTGGATCGGCATCAGCGGCACGACGCTCAACTCTGAGCTGGCCGAGGCGATGGAGCTCGATCCTGCCCGGCGCGGCGTGCTCGTGGCGGAGGTGATCGAGGGCAGCCCGGCAGACGGCGCCGGCCTGCAAGGGAGTGCGCGCACGGTCGAGATCGGCGGCCTGCAGGCGATCGTGGGCGGTGACGTGATCGTTGCCATCGACGGCGAGCCTGTGCGCGAGTTCGAAGACCTGGTCGTCTACCTGGCACGTAACACCGAGGTGGGACAGACGGTGGCGCTGACCATCCTGCGCGATGGCATTGAAGAAACCGTGGATCTCACCCTGGCCGCCCGCCCCACCTCAGATACGGAGCAGGCCGAATTCCAGGTTCCACAGATGCCGGGCGAGACGTCCGGGGGTGCCTGGCTTGGCATCCAGGGGCTCGAGCTGACGTCCGAGATTGCCGAGGTACTCGGCCTGCCGGCGGGCCAGGATGGTGTGCTAATCGCCTCGATCGTCTCTGGCGGCCCGGCCGACGACGCCGGCCTGCGCGGCAGCGACGACAGTGTGGAGCTCGACGGCGAGCAACTGCCGGCAGGGGGGGACATCATCGTCGCGATCGACGGTGAGCCGGTGGATGGCATGGTTTCCCTGCGCGCCCTGCTCGCGGACGCGGGCCCGGGCGAGGAAGTGACACTCACCATCGTGCGCGATGGGGAAGAGGTCGAGGTTCAGGTGGTA
>DATHUZ010000357.1:0-6182 GCA_035461725.1 Anaerolineae bacterium | reverse complement strand
AGATTGGTGGGGCGCACCAATCTACCAATCTACCAATTCCCACTCAATACAAAAACATCGGCTTGCCAAGCATATCGGCGATCTTGGGCCGGTATTGCTCCACGTCGTACATCTCGTCGACATCGACGCGCTTTTCGCCCGAGATGACGCGCTTGAGCGGGACGTGGGTATAGACGCCGTCGCGTAGCGCAACCATGCGCCCCGATCGGCCCTGGGCCACGAGGTCCATCGCCAACAGTCCGTAACTGACCGCCACCATCCTGTCGAGTGAGTCGGGTGCGCCGCTGCGCATCAGGTAGCCGAGCTGCTGGTAGATGATGTTCTCGCCCGTAAGCTTTTTGAGCTTCTCGCCGACGACCGCGCCGATGCCGCCCAGCTTTTTGTGGCCATACGCATCTTCGTCGCCATCGTAGTGGATCAGGCTGCCCTCGATCTCATGCGCCCCTTCCGAGATCGTCATGATCGCATAGTCGCTCGGGTTGTTGTACTTGTCCTGGACCAGGAGCAGCGCGAGCTTTTGGATGTCAAACGGCACCTCCGAGATGATCGCACGGTCGACGTCGGCCAGGTAGGCAGAGATGAGCGACGTTTCGCCCGAGTTGCGCCCGAACAGCTCGACCACGGCGATCCGCTCGTGCGAGCCGCTCGGCGTGCGCAGGGCGGTGATGAACTCGACGCTGCGCGTGACCGCCGTCGAAAAGCCGATGCAATAGTCGGTGCCATACACGTCGTTGTCCATCGTCTTGGGGATGGCGACGATGGGGAACCCCTCTTCGTGCAGGCGGGCAGCGTACGACAGCGTGTCGTCACCGCCGATGGCGATCAGGGCGTCCATCTCCAAAAAGTCGAGGACCTGGAGCACGTGCGGGGTAAAGTCAAAGATCGCCTTGTTCCCCTCGCCCTCGACCACCTGCCCGCCTTCGGGCAAGAAATCGGGCACGTCGCTCTTTTTTACGCGCTGTGGGTTGGTGCGCGACGTGTGTAGAAAGGTGCCGCCCGTACGGGCGATGGTGCGCACCGTGTTGCGCGTCAGGGGTACAAAGAGGTTCTTGCGTGCCTGGGGGCTGTCGACGTTGCAGTACAAAAGCCCACCCCAGCCCCGGCGGATGCCGAGCACCTCCCAACCCTGGTCGATCGCCGATTCGACCACCGCCTTGATGGCGGGGTTCAGGCCGGGGACGTCGCCTCCGCCCGTCAGCACGCCCAGCTTTTTTGTTGCAGCCATAACCACTCCTCCCACTTGCTATTGGTTCTCCCCTCCCATGGGGACTGATTTTCACGCCAGTATATCACAAATCTTGCCACGGGCCAACCGGGGCCAGAGCGGTGATAGCAAACGTATTGGGGTCGGCGTTGCGCATGCCTGGTCCGGAGGAGGCCCGAGCTTGCTCGGGATGGCTTCAATCGTCCAGGCTTCCCCGACCAAGGTCGGGCCTCCACAATCTAGATGCCGCGAGCGCCGCGCAGGCCCTGCACCACGTACAGGATCGCGCCCACGAGGGCCGTCGTCCAGTTGGTGAGCAGGTAGGCGCCGGCCAGCGCGCCGGCCTGAACCTCTGCCACGCCCGCCTGGACAAAGAGCACGATGGTACCCCCCTCACGCACGCCCAGGCCGCCCACCGACGGCAGCATCAGCAGTGCCGAGATGATGGGCACCAGCAAAAAGTAGTACCAGAGCGACAGCGTGATGCCCACCGCCCGTCCGAGCAGGTAGTAACCGAGGATGAGGATCAGGTTCCACACAATCGACGCCACGGTGGCGCGGAGCAGGGGACCGGGGCCGTAGAGGTGGATCGATTCATACAGCTCGCGCACGATCTTGACCCGGCCGGCCAGGCGGTCGAGGTGCAGCCGCCGTCCCCAGCGCTCCATCCACGTGCGCTGCAGCACGACGGCGACCGCCACCAGGCTGGTGAAAAAGACCGCGGCGATCAGGGCCTGCAGCCGGGGCTCGATCATTCCGGCGCCGGCAATGAGCGCCACCAGTGCCATGGCAAAGAGCACAAAGAGGCCGAGGAAACGGTCAACCAGGACCGAGCTGATGGCGGCTGCCGCTTTGTGGTCGTCGCGCGACAGCTCGTACATCTTGACGGCGTCGCCGCCCACCCCCGTCGGCAGGAACTGGCCAAAGAAGGCACCTACAAAGTAGAGCGATACCAGCCGCCACCAGCTCACGTGCACGTCGAGCGCCCACACCAGCACGCCCCAGCGGTAGGCGCGCACCAGTGACCCCGTCAGAAAGAGGCCGAGCGCGGAGAGAAAGGGCAGCCACCGCATCTGCCCCAGCTCGCGCATCACCTCTTCCAGGTCGACGCTGCTCAACAGCAAGGCCAGCGCCCCAAGGCTCACCACCACCTTGAGCACGTTGAGCAGCCGGCTTCTCGTTCTTGGTGTCAACTCAGGGTTTGGCTCTTGTGGCCCGCTCATACGCCACCAGCAGCTGCCGCGCCGTCTGCTGCCACGAAAAGTGCTCGATGACGCGCTCGCGCAGTTGAACGCCGAGACGCCGGGCCGCGCCGGGGTTTTCCAACAAGCCGGCGATGGCGTCTGCCAGGCCCGCCACGTCGCCGCGATCCGCATACACCCCCAGGTCGCCCAGGATCTCGCGGCTGGGCGGCGTGTCAAAAGCAACCGCCGGCAGAGCGCACGCCATATAGTTGTACAGCTTGCCGTTCGACTCGGTCTGCGACAGCTTGGGGCCCACCGCCACCTCGCCCAGCGCCAGGTAGCAGGCGGCCCGATCATAGTCGATGCGTCCGGGAAAGGCCACGTCGGCGGCGATGCCCATCCTCTCCGCCGCTGCCCGATAATGCTCCACGTTCGGGTAGCCCATCACCACAAAGTACGCCTCGGGCACGCGCCTGCGCACCAGCGGCACCGCTTCCAACAGGTGGTCGACGCCCTGGTAGCCGCTCAGGTGCCCGAGGTAGACCACGGCGCGGCGGCCCGCCGGCACCAGGTGTGCCAGGTCGGCAGGGGCCGGGCCGGGCCGAAAGACGTCGACGTCCACCCCGTCGAGGGCGAGCACCACGTCGCCCACGCCGAACCGCTCGCGCAGCTCGTCGGCCACGTCGCCGCACGACGCGACTGCGACGTGCGGCAGCCGGTCGATCCACCCCTCATTGCGGGCGATCACTTTGTAGAGCCGGCCGCGCTCCGAGATAAAGCGGTGCTCTTTCATCTCGCCCGACAGGCTGCCCTGAAAGTCGCCCACCAGGGGCACGCGCCGGCGACCGAACGACGCGGCCGCCAGGAGCCGGCCGACGGCCCAGCCGATGGCGGCCCCCTCGTGCAGGTGTCCGTGGATGACGTCGGGCCCGAAGCGCCGGGCCACGACGAATGTCTTCCACACGAGCAGCACGTCGATGTACAGCTTGTGCCACGACGGCCCCGCCGAAAGCTTGTTGTACCAGGGGATGCGCGGCGTGCGGTGTGCCTTGACGCCCGGCCTGTCGCCGCCCAGGTGATAGGTCACCACCTCGACGGTGCAGCCGAGTGCCTGCAGCGCGCGCGCCTCCTCGTAGATGCGCACGTGACAGCCTCTGTCGGCGAAAAAGGGAGTCGGCGCGACCATCAGGACGCGAGGAGAGTAGCCGGCGACTGCAGAGCCGGCATCAAGGGTTGGTAATTCGGTCATCCGTTAACCGCTCTGCTGACCGGCGACCATTGCCGTCGCCCTCGAGCCTTTCTCTTTCGTACTCTTCTCGCGCGCATCCACGCTCTTCGCGCACGGTATAGATTCGCTTGCCCTGGCTCTCATAGTAGGTGCGCGTCACCAGCTCGGCGAGCAGACCAGAAGTGACGAGCTGGACGCCGAGCATCGTCAGCAGGATGCCGAACAGCGTCAGTGGCCGGTCGGCGATGGCCTGTTGAAAGATGAGGCGCACGACCGCCAGGTAACCGAGGGTGAGCGTGCCGGCGAAAAAGGAGAGCAGGCCAAGCAGGCCAAAGATGTGGATCGGCCGCGTTGCAAAGCTCATCAAAAAGCGCACGGCGAGGATGTCGAGAATGACGCGCACGGTGCGCGACAGCCCATACTTGGCCTTGCCAAAGCGGCGTGGGTGGTGGCTGACGGGGATCTCGGTGACGCGCGCGCCGGCGGCGTGGGCCAGGGCCGGGATAAAGCGGTGCAGGTCGCCATAGAGCTGCACGTCGGCCAGCACGTCGCGGCGGTACGCCTTGAGCGAGCAGCCATAATCGTGAATCCGCACGCCGGTGGTCCAGCCGATCAGGCGGTTGGCCAGGATCGAGGGCAGGCGCCTGTCGAGAAAACGATCCTGGCGGTCCACGCGCCAGCCGCTGACCACGTCGTACCCTTCCGCCATCTTGCTCATCAGCGTGGTTATGTCGCCCGGGTCGTTCTGCAGGTCGGCGTCGATGGTCACCACCACGTCGCCGCGCGCCCGATCGAACCCCGCGGAAAAGGCTGCCGTCTGGCCATAGTTGCGCCGAAAGCGCACGACGCGCAGGCGGGGGTCGGCCTCTTGCAGTGCGCACATCACCTCAAAGCTGCGGTCGGTGCTGCCGTCGTCCACGATAATAATCTCATAGTCATAGCCACTCGCCGACAGCGCGTCGTCGAGCTGCCGGTGCAGGTGCGGCAGGCTCTCCTCTTCATTCAAAACCGGAACCACAACCGATAGATCCAACGACCTACTCCGTCGCCAATTTTGTCGAAACGCGGCGTTCTCGCGCCGGCTCGCCGCTCGCTTGCGCGCGGCGGGAGCTCGAGCGCGTTGCGCCATTATAGCACCAGCGCCGGGGGGTGTCAACCGTTGCCGAGGTGCGCGTTCCCTGGTATAATGCGCGCATGAACCAGAACGGCACATGGCGCCACCTGCGTCTCGCGATCCTCTTGATCATAGCCTTGCTCGCCGGAGCGCCCATCCGGCCGCTGGTAGCGCTTGGCCCCCAGCAGCAGGTGCACACGGTCAATCTCAAGATGGGCCTCCACACGCGCCTGACGGATGAGGTCGAGCCGTGGAAGATCAAGCGCACGCTGGAGATGGTGCGCGACATGGGCGCACCATGGGTCGTCGAGTACTTTCCATGGGCCTACTCGGAGCCGGCACCCGGCGTCTATGACTGGGGCCACGCCGACCTGGTGGTGGACCACGCCCGCCGCCAGGGGCTGACCGTTATCGCCCGGCTTGGGTTCGTCCCCGAGTGGGCACGCCCCGATCCGGCGCTGCAGGCGACCACTTTTACCTACCTCGACGAGGAGCACTATCCCACGTTCGCCGCTTACGCGGCTGCCTTTGTGGAGCACTTTCGTGGGCGGGTGCACCACCTCGTGATCTGGAACGAGCCGAACATCAGCCTCGAGTGGGGCTACCGCCCGGTGGACCCTGCCGGGTACACGGCGCTGCTGCGCGAGGTGTATCATGCCGTCAAGCAGGTGGATCCCAACGTGGTCGTCCTCGGTGGTGCGCTCGCGCCAACGCTCGCGCCCGCCGGCGACCCAGAAGGGATGAACGATCTCGAATACCTGCGCCGCATGTTGCAAGCCGGTGCCGGCGAGGTGATGGACGGCCTGGCGGTGCACGCCTACGGCTGGCGGCTGCCGCCCGACGCGCCGGCCGACCCCGCCACGATCAACTTTGCGCGCACCGAGCTGCTGCGCGAGCTGCTCGTGACGGCGGGCCACGACGATCTGCCGGTGTACATCACCGAAGGTGGCTGGAACGACCACCCGCGCTGGACCAAAGCCGTGCTGCCGGTGCAGCGCGCCGCCTTTACGGTGCGCGCTTACGAAAAGGCGCTCGACGAGTGGCCCTGGTGTGAGGTGGTGGCGCTGTGGGCCTTTCGTTATCCACGCCCGGCCAATACCTACCAGGACTATTTCACCTTTGTCACGACCGATTTTCTGCCCAAGCCGGTGTACTATGAAGTGGCACGCTACGCGCGGGGGGAGAGGCCGTGATGGGAGGTTGGCGAGGCGCTATCCACTCCGCCGTCGAAAGGATGGGTGGGAGTCGTGCGCCCGGAAAGTGGGTTGGGTTGGCGGCGGCTCTGGCGCTGGGGTTGGTTGTGCTCTGGCTGGTGCTGAGCCGCGGGCTGGAGGGGGAGGATGCCACCTGGGAGCGGGTGGTAGAGACGGGGGTGCTGGCGGTGTGCACCGACCCGAGCTGGCCGCCTTTCGAGTTCGTGGACGAGGTGACGGGCCGGATCGAGGGGTTCGA
>DATHUZ010000356.1:0-2404 GCA_035461725.1 Anaerolineae bacterium | reverse complement strand
GACCGAGCGGGCGCCCGCGCTCAGTGTAGAGTCCGATCTCGAGGATAGAGCGCTGCCCGGCGACATTCAGGTAGGCGACACCGTGTGGGTGCGCGGCCTCAACACCAACGGACAGGTAACAGGTCTCGATGGGAGCACGGTTGAGGTCCAGGTCGGGCGGTTTGGCGTGCGCGTCGAAAAGAGGAGCTGGAGCGCAGATCGCGCCGCCAGGCCAAGGCGCAGGAGCGCGAGGCGCAGGTGATCGAGACAGGTGTCACCGTCAGCGCACAGCCCAGGGCGAGCGTGGAGATCGACCTGCGCGGCCAGCGCGTCGAAGAAGTAGTGCCGCGCCTGGAGAAATACCTGGACGACGCCTTTCTGGCGGGCATGCCCTTTGTGCGCATCGTGCATGGCAAGGGCACCGGCGCGCTGCGCCAGGCCGTGCGCGAACAACTGCGCAAGCACCCCCTCGTCAAGTCGCAGCGCCCCGGCGCGGAGGGCGAGGGCGGCTCGGGCGTCACGGTCGCCTATTTGACGGAAAGCTCCTGATGACCTTGACCAAGCAGATCCGCATCAAGCCTGTCCGCTTTGCCGCGCGTGGCGACGACGGCATCGAGCTAGAGGGCGCGCTCCACTACCTCGAGGGCGAAGGCCAGTGGCCCGCCGCGGTGGTGTGCCACCCGCACCCCATGGGCGGCGGCACGATGAACAACAGCATCGTCGCCGCCATCGCCCGCGCGCTCGTCGAGCGCGGCATCGTCGCCCTGCGCTTTAACTTTCGCGGCGTCGGCAAGAGCGGCGGGCGTCACGAAGGCGGCCGGGGCGAGCTGGCAGACGTGGCCGGCGCCATCGATTGGCTGCTGGCGCAGCCGTCGGTCGACCCCTGGCGCGTGGGACTGGCCGGCTTTTCCTTCGGCGCCGCGGTGGCCCTACACGTGGCCGCGCGCGACCCACGCGTCGTCGGCCTGGCCGCCGTGGGGCTGCCGGCCGATCGCATCGATCCGGCTGTCGCCGCCACACTCACCCGTCCCAAGTTCTTTATCACAGGCGAGCTGGATCACCTGGCGCCGCCTGGACCCCTGCGCCGCCTCGTGGAAGAGCTGCCCCCACCGAAAGAGATCGAGATCGTGCCCGGCGCCGATCATTTTTTCCGTGATCGGGAAGACGAGGCCGCTGCCCGGGTGGCCGGGTTTCTGGCCGGGCTGTAGAGTGCCCCAGATCATCACTGCTTTGACGCGTATAGAAAAATCTGATATAATGTTATGGTATCTACTGCCGGCTAACAAAAAGGCGTAGAGCAGCGCGGGCGGTTTACGAATAGCATCCGAGTGGTAGAGGATCAGAAACCCGGTGGCCATTTACGGCAACCCGCGCCCACCGGGTTTTGCACGTCACATTCGACTTGTCGTGCAGGAAGGGGGTGAGTGGATTGGCGACAGTCACTCTTAGGGACGGCGAGTCCCAGGAGAGCCTGCTCAAGCGATTTCGCAAGGAAGTGATGCAGGAGCGGATCCTGAGCGAAGCCCGGCGCAAGCGCTGGTATATTTCGCCCAGTGAAATGCGCCGTATCCAGAAACAACGCGCGATTCGCCGGGCGCGCAGGCGCCAGAGACAGCGCGAAGCGCGACAGAAGTAACGGGGGAATGGGAATTCGTTACTCACACACTCGGGGCACGGCTTCTCTGTCGGGTGTTTACAGATGGGGGGGCCGTGCCTTGAAGAGACCGATTCAGGATGCTCTAAAGTTTGGAAATGGCAAAACCAGTGGAAGGAGGCGTTTTTGACCAAAGAGAGTAAAGACAAGATCGAGATGGAAGGGACGATCGTCGATTGTCTTCCGGGCACGCAGTTTCAAGTGGAGCTCGACAATGGGCATAGAGTGTTGGCCTACCTGTCGGGCAAGATGCGCCGCTACTATATCCGGGTGCTGCTCGGCGACCGCGTGTTGGTCGAGCTGTCACCCTACGATCTCGAACGCGGTCGAATCACGTACCGCTTTCGCAAAAAGACCGGCAACGAGCAATAGGCTGTAGCTCGATCGTTACCAAAGCGATTCACGTTCCCATCGGCGGCCGTGTCTGAATATCATCCCGGCGCCGTTTCTGGTTCTCCGGCACGTACACGCGAAAGGATCGACCATGTATTCCGTCGGGGACAAGGTGGTTCATCCCGGGTATGGACCTGGTGTCATCACCGGGGTTGAACGCCGGCAGGTGGTAGGGGATCCAAAAGAATATTACGTCATCCAGTTGCTCTCCGAGGGAGGAACGCTGATGACGCCGGTGGCGCGAGCCGACCAGCTCGGACTGCGGCGCGCCCTCGACAGGCAGGCACTCGATCACCTGCTGACTCTGATGCACACACCACCCGCCACCCTGTCATCCGACTTTCGTGAGCGGCAGGCCAACATTGAGGAGCGGCTCAG
>DATHUZ010000355.1:0-9172 GCA_035461725.1 Anaerolineae bacterium | reverse complement strand
CGAAAGTCGAGGGTGGGGTTGAAGCGCAGGTTGGTGCGAAAGTCGATGAACTCGGGCACCACCAGGCCATAGCCGGTCGCAACCGCGGAAGAGAACTTGGCCAGGACGGTGTTTGCGCCGCCGATGGCGATCGACGCGGCGACGGTGTTGGTGGCGTCAGCGATGACCTGCACGGTGGCCCCCTGGCTGGAGGGCATGGCCAGGCGACTGACCTCGCGTGCAAAGCCGGCAGGGATGATGACGGCGAGGCGCGCCGACCCCCCGTCGAGGAGGCGCCGCACGTCGTCGTTCGAGTCGACATAGTAGCGGACGCGCAGCGCCTCGCTGTTGTCGAGATCGACCATCAACTGGCGGCTGAGAGGAGTACGATCCAGATCGAGAATGACGACAGGCTGCTGATTGATGCCGCTCTCGATCGCCTGGGCCATCAGTATGAGCTGAAGCGCAGGGGCGAGCAGAACAAAGGCAGCCAGCAGGCGATCGCGCCAGAACTGGATCAGCTCTTTTTCGATGACGTTTCGAATGCGAAGCAGCATGTGCCGGACGAGCCCGAGTATCCCCTCGGGTGGGGTCAGGCCACCTTCTTGCGAAAGGTGAGGAGGCCGGCGACCAGGGCAATGCTGCCCATGCCAAACAGGATCAGCGCAGGGCGGGCCAGGTAGGAGAGGCCAAGGCCCTTCAAAAACAGGGTACGGCTGATCTCGACAAAGTGGGTGCTGGGCAGCGCATAGGAGGTGAGCATGGGCCCCAGCGAGCTGGTGCTTACCGGGTTGATAAGCCCGGCGAGAAAAAAGCTGGGCACGATAAAGATGATGAGGACGATGAACATGGCCGACTGCTGGCTCCTGACAAAGTTGGTAATCAGGACAGTCGCCCCCATGCAGGCGAGCAGAAAATCGGCGACGAGCAAGAGATAGATCCCGACGCTGCCCCGGAAGGGCACCTTGAACCAGAGGAGCGCGACCAGCAGTGCGATCATGCTACTGACAAGCCCTGTGCCCAGGTAGGCAATCAGCTTGCCCAGGAGGTACTCGGCGCCCGAGACAGGCGTGGCGACGAGCCCTTCCAGCGTGCCGGTCTCTTTTTCCCGACTCAAGGCGAGTGCAAAAGCCATCGTGGGCATGACGAGTACGACGCCCAGGAGGGCAGGCACCATGCTCGCCAGCGATTCGAGACCGGCGTTGTACCAGGCCTGGCTGAGCACGTTCACTCCCGTCCCACCGCCTGCGCCTGAGAGGGAGCCCTGGCCACTGCCGGCCACGAACGCCGCGGAGCGCGCCGAGAGGGAACTGATGGCCTGGGAAGCGGCGAAGGGGTCGCTGCCATCAATAACCGCCTGCACCTGCGCCGGCTCGCCGCCGTTCAACGTATCGGCGAACCCGGGTGGAATGACGAGCGCGGCATCGACCCGGCCCGCGGTCAGCAGAGGGTCGATCTCGTCATAGTTGTACACCTGCTCGACGATAGCCAGGTCCTCGCCCGCACCCAGGCTGGCGAGGTAGTGGCGAGATGCGGTGCTGCGGTCGAGGTCATAGACGGCGACCTTGACCTGGGAAACCTCAAAGGTGAAAATGTACGACAGGAGCAGAAGCAAAAAGGCGGGCGAGATGGTGACCAAAAAGAGGTTGCGCGAATCGCGGACGATGTGCAGCACCTCCTTGCGGACAATGGCCAACAAGCGGCGAACAGACACGGCCCTCAGCCTTCCTCTCGTAGAAAATGGGTGCCGCTCACGGCTAGGTCAGGGGCCTGAGGCTCAGGGTGAGTGCTTCCGATTCGGGCAAGGCCTCGACCAGGACCCTGTCTCGAGCCAGGAGCACGACCAGATCTAGCGACTCGCCCAGTTGCAGGCCAAGCCGCCCGAGAGGTACAGCCAACTCGATAACCCGCTCGTCACAGGCGACGGCCGGCAGGGGGGCCACCGTGCGCCACACCTCCTGGCCATCCGCCCGGCTCAAGGTTGCCTCACGGGCGCCAACAGGGAGGTCGATCTCCCACGCCAGTCCCGAGCCAGGCACGAGCCGATCGGAGCCCTCGCCGACGAGGCGGTAGCGACGGTTTGCCCTGGCATAGCCCGGCACCGTGAGATAGAAGCGTACTTGATAGGGAGAGATGGGCTCGTTCAGCTCGAGCCGGACAAAGAGATCCGCCGGGTTGTACCCGTAGTAGAAGCGGCGGATCACAACGCGGCCGCGCTGCATGGTGCCCGACGACGGAGCCGGATCGAGATAGCCTGCGCCTGTCCACTCGAGTGAAGCGGCCGCGGTCGCGGACAGGTGGGGCGCGATGTAGGCAGAAGGGTTCCGCTCGTGAGCCGGCGGTGCGAACCCGGCAATCGGGCGCAAGAGCCAGGAGGGGGTGGGCAGGCCCAAGACTGTATAGACAGACGCCAGGTGGCCACGGAATGCGGCATCGAATAGGGTGTCCTGGTCGGAGGCGTTGTAACTGTAGTACCACCAGAACCAGTCACTGCCCTCGGCGATATAGATCGCCTGCCACGCTTGCTCCAGCACGTCCAGGTCCGCAAGGGCATACTCCTGCTGCCAGGAACAGAGACGGTCTCGGGTGCGGGCCAGGTATTCCCACGCGCGGTTCTGCTCGGCCTCGCCGATCCAGGTCTCGAGGTTGTGGTTGATCCACGACCCTGTGTGCAGGGTGCCGATCTCGACACGGGGTGGATGCTGTCCCAGGTAGCCGGAAACGGTCACAGGGCAGAGATCGGGATCGGCCACGAGCCGGCCGTAGAGGCGATCCAGAAAGGGGTCGCCGTTGTGCTCGTACCCTTCCCAGCAGTTCTCGCCGTCGAGGATGATCGAGACCAGGTAGGGGCTATCCGGGTTGTCGAGGCTCTCGCGGATGCGGTGCAGACGGTGGATCAGGTCGTCCGCGGCATCGCGTCCACCCCAGTCTTTGTAGACAAAGCCGATCCGATCGGACAGCAAGCGGTCGCGAAAGATGATGGCTGGGGACCGATCGCCCACCTGCGTGGCGTAGGGCTGGTAGAGCAGGTGCGGGTTGGTGACGTGCCCGTAGGGGTCGCGCTCTACCCAATGCCCGACGCTGCAGCCCAGCACGCCCTCGTCAGAGGCGAACCAGTCGAGTCCTTCGGCGGCGAGCCAGAAGACGATCTCGGGCGACACGGCGCCCTCGGAAGGCCAGATGCCGCGTGGGCGGCCGCCGATGGTGCGGCCGTAGGCCTCGATGGCGAGGCGGATCTGTTCGATAGCGTCCTCGGGATGGGCAAAGGGGAGATTGGGAAGCGGGAGGCCGGGGCTGGCACGCCGGGCCAGATGGTTGCCGACGACCAGAGGCAGGATGGGATGGTAGTAGGGCGAGACCGAGATCTCGATCTGGCCCGATTCGACCAGAGAGCGGTAGAGGGGGAGGATGCGCGCGATCATCTCGCACTGCTTGTCGAGGACGGCGCGGGTGTCGTCCAGGTCAAAACCCTCTCCTTTTTCTACCAGGGCCTTCAGGAGAGGGTCACTCTCGAGCCAGTTGGGATCGATCCACGCCAGGTTGAACCAGGTGACCAGGTCCCGGTAGTAGCTGTCGGGAGAGCGCTCGGCAGCGACCTGCGCGTGGTGGCGGCGCTCGAGGAGGCGGCGATAACCCGGATGGCGGCGGATGACATTGTCCCAGTGGATGCTAAAGCAGTTGGACAGGAGGTAGCTGCGCTCCTCCAGGTCCCACGCCGGCTGCAGTGCCAGGGTTTGCAGACGATCGCGCGCCTGCCCGGTGGCGTAGGCGTCAAGCTGGTCGAGCAGGGAAGGGACAACGTTGAAGGTGAGGCGCATGGCCGGGTGCCTGGCGACGACCTCGGCCATGTGCAAATAGTCCTTCACCGCGTGAAGGCGAACCCAGGGCAGGATATATTCGCCCGTCTGGCCGTCACGATAGTACGGCTGGTGCATGTGCCACACGAGCGCCACGTACAACGGATGGGACAAATCACTCCCTCAACAAGCCGGTGGGTAGCTCAAAAAAACCCGCCTTCCAGGGCGACGAAACGTCGCCGGAAACGGGTTTTCACCGGCTCGGCGCCTGAACGCCGAGACCGTGAGGCACGCCGGACCAGACGATCCGGCAGCCCCACATGACCAGGATACTCAGGCCGCTTGCTGCGCTCGGGCCTGGTTCAACTGCTGCATCAAGCGCGACTTGCGGCGCGCGGCGTTATTTTTGTGAATGACGCCCTTCTGCGCTGCCCTGTCGAGGGCGCTGGCAGCCTGGATCGCCATCGCCTCGGCTTCTTCAAACTGGCCGGCGGCGATGAACTGCCGTGTCCTTTTGATGTAGGTGCGCGCCCGCGAGCGGTGCACCTGGTTGATGCGGCGCTTGCGCTCGGAACTGCGCATGCGCTTGATTGCTGACTTTGTGTTCGCCAAGAGTACCTCACTCCCTTCACATTCTCGAAAATAGCGGTCGACATTATAGCGTATCGAAGGTGAAAAGTCAAACGGAGCCGCGCCGGAAGCGAATCGGGCGCCTTGACGCGCGTTTGAAAGATGGTATAATTATCGACAGAGATGAACACACTCCCGCACGACGCCGAGCAGCCGCTCCAGTGTGAAGGGCTTGTGGACATAGTGCGTGACCGCGGGATGCGAGGCCATCATCTCGAATGAAGGGCTGCCATAGGCCGTGATCAGGACGACCGGCGTTTGCGGGTCGAGCATGCGGATGGCCTCGGCGAGTATCAACCCATTTGGGCCGGGCAGCAAGAGGTCGACGATGGCCACGTCGAAAGAGGTCTTTTCCAGCCTGGACAACGCCTCAAAGGTGCTCCCGGCGGTCTCGACCTCGTATTGTTCGTCGAGGAGCACGTTTCTCAAGAGGTGACGGATGCTTGGTTCGTCGTCCACAATCAAGATGCGGTTCGACACACTCTCTCTCCCTTTGGGGAAACGTTCTGGTCACGGTTTCGATGTGCCGGTTACGACGGCGGATGGTGACAGGCTCGCAGCCAGACCGTATCTTAGCATGAAAGAAGCCGGGCGTCAAGTAGAAGGTTGTGATAAATAGGGGAGGGCAGGCGAGTGACGGCGACGGTGATGCTGAAGCGTGGGCGGGACAAGCCGGTACGCAACCGGCACCCGTGGATTTTTTCCGGGGCGGTGGCCCGGATTGACGGGGAGGCCGAGGACGGTGACATCGTGCGGGTGACCGACGATCGCGGGCGGTACCTCGCGGCAGGCTACGTAAACCGCCGGTCGCAGATCGTCGTGCGGCTGCTGACGTGGGACGAGCAAGAGATCGACACGGCATTCTGGCGGCGCCGGATCGCCAGGGCGGTCGAGGGCAGGCGGGGGATCACAGACAGTAACGCCTGCCGGCTGATCTATGCCGAGTCGGATGGGTTACCCGGACTGGTCGTAGACCGGTATGGCGACTGGCTGGTCGTGCAGAGCCTGACACTTGGCATTGCACAGCGCCGGGACGAGCTGGTGGCACTGCTGGCAGAGATGGTAGAGCCGGCGGGGATCTATGCCCGGGACGACGTGGACGTGCGGTCGCACGAGGGGCTGTCCCAGGAGACGGGCAGCCTGTGGGGCGAAGACCCGCCCGACAGGATCGAGATCGTAGAGCACGGCCACCGGTTCCTGGTCGACGTGAAAAGAGGGCACAAGACGGGGTTCTACCTGGATCAACGTCAGAACCGGCAGCGCGCGGCAGCGTACTGTCCCGGCGCCGACGTGCTGAACGCCTTTGCCTACAGCGGTGCCTTTGCAGTGTATGCCGCGGGCGCGGGGGCCAGGTCGGTGCTCAACGTCGACTCGTCGATCCCGGCACTCGAGCTCGCCGAGGAGAACCTCGCGCTGAACGGCCTGGCCCCACAGGAGATGCTGGCAGGCGACGTGTTCGAGGTACTGCGCGATTATCGAGCCGAGGGGCAGAGCTACGACGTGATCGTGCTCGACCCGCCCAAGTTTGCCACGTCGCAGGCAGAGGTGATGAATGCGAGCCGGGGATACAAGGACCTGAACCTGCTGGCGATGCAGCTCCTGCGGCCGGGGGGTGTGCTGGTGACCTTTTCTTGCTCGGGCCGCGTCGACGCGGACCTGTTTCAGAAGATCGTGTTCGCCGCCAGCGTGGATGCCGGGCGCGATGCCCAGATCGTCGAGTGGCTGGCGCAGGCGCGCGACCACCCCGTGCTGCTCACCTTTCCGGAATCGTGGTACCTGAAGGGGTTTATCTGTCGCGTCTGGTGACGAGAGGCTAACGCGCAACGCGAAAGCGGCACGCCACGCCGCCGGCGGCGATGCAGGCCACCTCTTCCACCAGGTGCTTTTCGCCCATCGCCCACTCGACACTGTCGGCGATCCAGGCGGACGCCGTGTGACAAACCGGGCGCGGCATGCGCCTGGTAACGGCCGAGCAGTGGGGGCACGCGTGGAGGGTGACAAAGAAGGCTGACGGCTCCTCTTCCAGGTGGTGCGGCGTGCCATACACGTCCTCACCCTGCGCCGCCAGGCGCTCGAGTGCGAGACGTAAACGCCTGTCGGCAGGCAGCAGGCGAAGCGCAGTGCCGGCCACGCGGGCCGGGGTGGGACGGCGCAGGGCAATAGAAGCCGATTCGCCGGCACGCCAGAGCAGGTCGTGCGCCGCGCGTGGATCGAACGCGTCGTGAACGGCGGCGACGAGCTGTGCCCAGTGCACGATGGGCACGGGCGGCACGTGGGCGGAGGGCGGCGGCGCGTCGACGTAGGCGTCGAGCCCCGCACGACGGAGCAGGGCGATCAGGCCACGCCGGCCGAGCACGCGGCGTGCCTCGTCGATCAGAACCGACAGCACCACAAAGGGGATCAGCGTTTCTTCCATGACCGCCCGTATTATAACGCCGTCTTGGCGGTTTCCCAAATTGCGTGGAGCGCATTATCGGCACAAGCAGGCACCGACCCAAGACTTCCGATGTTTCGTTCCGGAGCGACGACTCACCCAACAAGCAAGAACCTGGCAGAAGGCGGCCCCGCGACCATGGCGGAAACATCGGAAGTCTTGAGTTTGTAGCAGCCCTGGCGTGGGGCGCCCCCCTGCTTTTTTAAAAGGTGTGGGTGTGGTATAATGGCCCCGATCAAGATTGAGGAGGAAGGGGTCATGAAGAGCCTCGAAGAGGTGGTGGGACAGGTAGTACGTCACCCGACGCCGGATGCACTCGTCGACCTGCAAGGTGTGATTCTCGCGTCGAGCAGGTCAGGAGAGGCGATGGACCAGGCGCTCGACGTGGCCGGCCACTTTTACTCGTACCTGAGCGAGCTGGAGAGCAAGCTGTCGGCGCGCAACTTTAGCGAGCTGGCATCACGCCTCGATATCGGCGCCGTGGGAACGGTGGCGCTCGAGAGCGTGTTGGCAGGCCAGGCTGATGATCTGTGGAAACGGTTGATGATGGGCGGCCTGGGCGAGATGCTGATGGTGGCCGCCAGCCGCCAGTACGTCAGGGGGTGGGAGGTGGAAACCGACCTGGTGCACCGACAAGCGGTCTGGTACCTGACCGAGGCGCTGTGGCGAGCATCGAGCAGGGCGCAGGCGGACGCGCCGGTGGAGGCGCGCTGGCAGGCGATCTCGTCGCTTCTCGCACCAGCACGCGCGGCGGACGTGGCGCCCGAGGCCAAGGCGGTGCTGCTGGGACGGGTGTTTCAGATCCTGGTGCTGGCCCTGGTGGCGCGCCTGGCCGAAAGGCCGGAGGAGTAGCCGGCAGATGGAGACACCGGGATCCAGAGTGCGTTACGATACAGTCGTCTTTGACGTGGGGGGCACGCTCCTCGGCTTTCACGACCGCGCACCGTTTCGCGAGTTCCTGGAAGGGGCCGGGCTGCCCGCTTCGGACGACGATACGCGCACCTTTCACCACCACCTGATCGGGATCATTGTGGCCGGGCGCGATGAAGCCGGGGGCCTGGGCGCAGCCAACGACGAGCTTTACAACTGGTGGCGTGCGACTTTTCGCAAGGCGTGGGCCCACCGGCCCGAGCTGGGCGACGAGATGGTAGAGTGGCTGTTCGCGGGGCGGTTCGACAGGCTGTACGACGATGTGGTTCCGGTGCTCGAGGCGCTGCAGCAGCTCGGACTGGGGCTCGGGGTGCTGTCGAACTTTGGCACGCACCTGCGGACGGTGTTGGCGCGTTTTGAGCTGATGCCCTATTTCGACTTTGTGGTGGTGTCGGCTGAAGAGGGAGTGGCCAAGCCAGATCCACGCATCTTTGCGCGAGTGGTGGCGCAAGCAGGGCGGCCCGTGGAGCGGATCCTATACGTGGGCGACCACCTGGGCGACGACGTGGAGGTGGCGCGCGGCGCCGGGATGGATGCGGTGCTGATCGACAGGAGCGATCACCAGCCGAACGTGCCCGCGGCGCGCATCGACTCACTGCTTGACCTGGCGGCCTATGTGCGTGCGCCACTGGCACCGGCACAGGCGATCGTGCTCGACATGGATGGCGTGGTGCTTGATTCGATGCCCGACCACCTGGTGACGTGGCAGGAAGCGCTGGCCCCGCTAGGGATCGGGCTGACCGCGGAACAGCTCTACCCACTGGAGGGGGTGCCGACGGAGCCAACCGCGGAGCGCCTGATCGAGCAGTTCCTGGGCCGCGCGGCGTCGAAAGAAGAATGCGCCCGGCTGGCCGAGGAAAAGCGCGAGCGGTTCCGGGTGCGATTCGAGCCGCGGCTGGTGGCCGGGATGGCGTCGCTGATCCACGATCTGTACGGGCGCGGCTACCGGCTGGCGCTGGTGACGGGGAGCGCGCGCAGCGTGGTGGAAGAGAGCCTGGTGCCGACGGGGGTGGCGGATCTGTTCGAGGTGATCGTGGCAGGCGACGAGGTGGGGCGCGGCAAGCCCGATCCGGAACCGTACAGCACGGCGGCGCGGCGGCTGGGCGTCGAGGCGGAGAGGTGCCTGGCGGTGGAGAATGCGCCGCTGGGGATCGAATCGGCGAGGGCGGCGGGGATGGTGTGCGTGGCGTTAGAGACGACGCTGCCGGCGGAGCGGCTGGCAGAGGCGGGCGCATCGAGCGTGTTCCGGGATGCTGGCGAGCTGCGCGGGTGGCTGATCGGCGAGTGGAAGCGGGGGATGCACGGCCAGAAACCGTGACTCCAAGCCGGATAGAGTGGAACCAAATGACCTCTGCTACCGTCTGAAGGATCGAGTGCGCGAGATGACGCACAAGATATCAGG
>DATHUZ010000354.1:0-9729 GCA_035461725.1 Anaerolineae bacterium | reverse complement strand
ATTGTGCACCGCGTGCAGGTTGACCACCGTCACGTCGGCCCGCTTGCCCACCTCGAGCGAGCCGATCCGGTCGCCCAGCCCGAGGGCGCGCGCGCCGATGCTCGTCGCCATTGCGAAAGCCTGGCGCGCCGGGAGCGCCGTTGGGTCGAGCGTGATTCCCTTGGGCAGCAGGGCGGCGAGGCGGGTCTCTTCGAACATGTCGAGATCGTTGTTACTCGCCTGGCCGTCGGTGCCAATGCCTACGGCGAGGCCCGCCCCGAGCATGCCCACCACGTCGGCGATGCCGCTTGCCAGCTTCAGGTTGCTCGTAGGGTTGTGAGCGATACCCACTCTGTGCCTGGCCAGCACCTGCCACTCCTGCCGTGTCAGGTGCACACAGTGTGCCGCGAGTACGTGCGCTTCGAGCACGCCGTGCTCACGCAGTACCTCCACCGGGCGTGCGCCGTATAGGTCGACCGTGTCCTCTACCCCGCCCACCGTCTCGGCGATGTGAATCAACAGCGGCACGTCGTATTGCGTCGCGAGTGCTGCACAAGCGCGCAGCATGTCGGGTGTGCTCGTCTCTGTCGCGTGGGGGCCCACGGCGGGGGTGACGAGCGGGTGATCGCGCCACGACTCGACAAAGGCGCGGCACCGTGCCAGGCTCTCATCGTAACTCTCGGCGTCGGGTGTCGGCCACTTCATGATCGTCTCGGCGCAGATGGCACGCATCCCCACCTCACTCACCGCCTGCGCCACCTCTTCTTCATAGTAGTACATGTCGGCAAAGCAGGTGACGCCCGACCGCACCATCTCGGCGCACGACAGGAGCGTGCCCCAGCGGCAGAACTCGGGGCTGACAAACTCGCGCTCCACAGGCAGCATGTACCCAAAGAGCCACACGTCGAGGCGCAGGTCGTCGGCCAGCCCGCGCAGCAGGCTCATCGGAACGTGCGTGTGCGTGTTGACGAGTCCCGGGATGATGGCACACCCGGCGCAGTCCATCACCTCACTCGCATCCCAGCCGGCCAGCACCCCGTCGGTGGGGCCTACCGCCACCACCTCGCCCCGAGAAATCGCGATCGCGCCCTGGGTATGGATCTCGCCCGAGGCGTTCATCGTCACCACCAGGCCGTTGGCCAGGATCAAGTCGGCGGAACCGGATTTAGCGCGATTTGTGCCCAACACTTGCTCCTCTCAATGTCCCGTCGGCTGTGCGCGCTGTCCCTGTTGCGCACCGCAACGCCCAGGAGTGCGAGCGCCGATCAAAAGTCATAATCGTCCTCGTCCTCTTCCCACTCGTCCTCTTCCCACTCGTCCTCTTCTTCCCACTCGTCCTCTTCTTCTTCCTCTTCCCAATCGAACTCTTCTTCGTCGTCTTCTTCGAGGGCGATGTCGCCAACGTCCTGGAATGTCAGGCAGCCGGCGTCCGGCTCGTACTCGATCTCTTCCGAGCTGCACACGCCGTCCTCCCAGAACAGGCAGTTCGTCGCTCGACAGATGATGTGGGTCATGCCTCCACCTCCCTGGTATTATGCAGATATAGTTTTTCGAGCAAGTCGACCACGCCGGCTGCATCCTCCAGGGCGAACCGGGGTACCGGCATGTCGATCGGATAATCGGCCATCAGGCCGATCAGCTCGTCTGCTGAACACAGCAGTTGTGTGCCGCGCTCCTTGCGGCTCACTTCGATCTTGGGCTTGTCACCCTCCTTATACCCTTCGGTGATCACAATATCCACGTCATCCATCAGGCGGACAATCTGCTCGACCGGCATTTCGGCCTGCAGCCGGCGGATGAGCGCCATCTCTTGCGGTCCCGAGATTGCCACGACGTCGCTGCCGGCTTCGGCGTGCCGCCACGAATCCTTGCCCGGGATATCAATGTCCGACAGGTGCTTGTGGTGCTTGACGGTGCCGATCCGATAGCCACGAGCCTTTAGCTCGCGGATGATCCGCTCCAGGGCCGTGGTTTTACCCACTCCCGACTTGCCGACGAGGGAAATAATCGGAACTCTCCTCTGGTCGCTCATGCGCACGTGCCCTCGGGCCAGTCGAGCATCTGCACCGCCAGCTCGCTTCCCGCCTCCACGCGGCGCGTCCCTTCGGGGATGACTGCCAGTCCGTTCGCCTTGGCCATCGACGTGAGCACCCCCGACCCCTGCTCGCCGGTCGTGCGCGCGTGGTAACCATCCGCATGCCTGGTGACGATCACGCGCACAAACCCGCGACGTCCGCTGTTCTCAACCGGCTCGTCAACCACCGCCTGCACGACCGGTTTGGCCAGGTCGCGCTGGCCGAGCATCTTCAAGATCGCCGGCCTGGCAAACTGCTCGAACGAGACCATGGCCGACACGGGATTGCCCGGCAGCCCGATGAGCGGCACACCCCCCGCCAGCAGCCCAAACGCGAGCGGCTTGCCCGGCTTCATGTTCACCTGCCAGAATTGCATCTCCCCCTCGGCACCGAGCACGTCCTTCACCACGTCATAGTCGCCCACCGACACGCCGCCCGACGTCAGAAACAGGTCGGCACCCTGCTCCAGACCCGACCGGATCTTGGCTACCAGGTCTGCGCGCGCATCGCGCGCGATGCCGAGGCGCACCGGCACACCCCCCGTCCGCTCTACCAGGGCCGCGTTCGTGTACTCGTTCGAGTTGCGGATCTTGCCCGGCGCCAGCGGCTCGTGCACCTCCAGCAGCTCGTCGCCTGTTGCCAGGATGGCGACGCGTGGCCGGCGATGCACCAGCACCGTCTCGTGTCCCAGCGACGCCAGGACGCCGATCTCCTGTGCCCGGATCACGCGCCCGGGCGACATCACCACCTCGCCACGCCGGATGTCCTCACCGGCCGGACACAGGTGATCGCGCGGCGCCACCGCTCGCCTCACCTCGATCTCATCCGATGGTTCGTCCAGCCGCTCGTCGCGGGGACGGTCGAAATCGCTCGTGTCCTCGTAGGGCACGACGGTGTCGGCGCCTTCCGGCAGCGGCGCGCCCGTCATGATCCGGATCGCCTCGCCAGGCCCCACCTGCCGCCCTGTCACATAGCCGGCAGCCACGCTGCCCACCACCTCGAGGCGCACCGGGCGCTCGGGCGACGCGCCCGCCACGTCGCCGGCGCGCACCGCGTATCCATCCATCGCCGAATTGTCAAAAGGGGGAATATCCACGTCCGACACGATCTCTTCGGCCAGCACACGGTCGCGCGCGTCGAGGATCGGCACGCGCTCTGGCGGCAGGGGCTGGACGTGTCGCAAGATCTCTGCAAGCGCCTCGTTTACACTAATCACTGGTTCTTTCGCTCCTCACAAAACCTTTTTGCAGCACGTGCCGGCAGCGAACCTGAAAGGTTCCCCACGCTGCCAAACTCGCCGACCGTGGCAGATCACTTGCCGGCATTATAACCGAAAAACGGACTGCTGACAAGGGTTTTGTTGATTTTCAGCCTCGCACGCGAGAGCGTCCGCCCGCCGGTGTCCACCTCTCGCCCGAATCGCGCGACATTCTACTCGAAAAGGTTGGCATGAGCAAATGGCACGGTGAGAAATGCACTGCCGCGTGCCTCACGTCACCTCTCCCCTCCTGCGCAGCACTAACTTTTCCAGTTCAACGCCCCAAAAGACCAGCGTTGCCACCACCAGGCTCAGGGCCAGCTCGCCTGCCGAAAGGGCCGCCGTGTTGAACAGATCCTGCAAGAACGGCACATAGATCACGGCGAGCTGCAGGACAAAGGTAAGCAACACCGCGCCGAGCAGAGCGCGGTTGGATAGCAGGCCCACCCGAAAGAGTGAATCGCGGCCGGTGCGCACGGCGAGTGCATGTCCCATCTGCGCCAGAGTGAGCGTGGTAAAGAGCATCGTCTGCCAGTTAGTACGATCCGTCCGCCACGCCCAGTAGCCGAGGCCGAGCGACACCAGGCCCATCAGCAGCCCCACCCACAGCACGTGCCGCCCCAGGCCGCGCCCAAAGATATTTTCGGCCGGGTGGAACGGCGGCCGGCGCATCGTCCCCTGCTCGGCGGGCTCGACGCCCAGTGCCAGGCCCGGCAGCCCGTCTGTCACTAGGTTGATCCAGAGGATCTGTAGCGGCAGCAGCGGCAGCGGCATCCCTATAAAGGGGGCCAGCAGCATCACCCAGATCTCGCCCGCGTTCGAAGTGAGGGTGTACTTGATGAATTTGCGAATGTTGTCGTAAATCACCCTCCCTTCCTGCACGGCTGCGACGATCGTGGCAAAGTTGTCGTCGAGCAGCACCATGTCGGCTGCCTCTTTCGACACATCGGTGCCGGTAATGCCCATCGCCACGCCGATATCCGCCTTTTTCAGCGCGGGTGCGTCGTTGACGCCATCGCCGGTCATGGCCACGATGTGTCCACGGTTCTGCAGAGCATCGACGATCTTGAGCTTGTGCTCTGGCGACACGCGCGCGTACACCGGCACGTCCTCGACGACCGCCTCCAGCTCCTCGATCGACATACGTGCCAGGTCCTGGCCTGTCAGCGCCTTGCCGCCGGTCGAAATATCGAGCTCGCGGGCGATCATCTGCGCCGTCAGCGGGTGGTCTCCCGTGATCATCACGGGGCGGATGCCCGCTTGCCGGGCCACCTGCACGGCCTCGCGCACCTCGGGCCGCGGCGGATCGATCATGGCGATCAGGCCGATGATCGTCATGTCGCGCTCGATTGAGGCTTCGTCTGCTTTCTCAGGTATCTCCTCAAGGGTGCGAAAGGCGACGCCGAGCACGCGTTGGCCCTCACCGGCAAGGCGGTTGTTGGCCGCCTCGATCCGTGCTCGCAGCTCGTCAGACAGCGGCACCGCCTCGTCGCCGGCCCATACCCGGCTCGAGACATCCAGCAGGCTGTCGACTGCGCCCTTGGCAAAACCCACGTAGGGCCCGCAGCACCAGGGGGCATCGGTCTCTTCCGCGGTTACGTTGACGCGATGGATGGTCGTCATCCGCTTGCGCTCTGACGTGAACGGTACCTCTTCCACGCGCGGCCAACGCCTGTCGAGGTCTGACTTGAGCAGGCCAAGCTGCGCGGCGGCGATGACGAGCGCACCCTCTGTTGGGTCGCCGACGGCCCTCAAGCTGCTGCCATCATCCGCCTGTTGGAGCACGGCGTCGTTCGCGAGGGCTGCTGCCTTGACCAACAGGCCCAGGCTGCGCACAGTCGGGCGCACGCCGCGTGTCACTTCCGCGTCGACAACAGGCACACCATCCCGAAGCAGGGTGTCCACCTGCTGCGTCTCGCCGAGCACATCGAGCACCGTCACCGTCATCCTGTTCTCTGTCAGGGTCCCGGTCTTGTCCGAGCAGATGACGGTGACAGACCCCAGTGTCTCGACGGCCGGCAGCTTGCGGATCAGCGCCTTCCGCTTCAGCATCCGCTGCGCGCCGAGCGCCAGCGCGATGGTGACCACGGCGGGCAGTCCCTCGGGGATGGCCGCGACGGCCATGCTGATCGCAGTCAGGAACATCAGGCGCAGGTCCTCCCCCCGCAGCAGGCCGAGCGCGAACACGATGGCCACGATCACGAGGGCGGCGACGGCCAGCCCACGTCCCAGTTGGGCAAGGCGGCGCTGCAGCGGCGTCGGCTCGCGATCTACGGACTGGATCATCTCGGCGATGCGGCCCAGCTCTGTATCCATTCCGGTCTCGGTGATCACCGCCTCGCCTCGCCCGTAGGTGACCACCGTCCCCATGTACATCATATTCACGCGGTCACCCAACGGCAGATCCTCTCGTGCCAGCGCACTCACCCGTTTTTCGACAGGCTCCGACTCGCCCGTCAGCGCCGCCTCTTCGATGCGCAGATTCGCCGCCTCGACGAGGCGTCCGTCGGCGGGCACGAGAGCGCCCGCTTCGAGCAGGACCAGGTCGCCGGGCACCAGCACGCGCGACGACACCTCGCGCACCTGCCCACCACGACGCACCCGCACCGTCGGCACCGCGAGCTGCTTGAGCGCCGCGATGGCGCGCTCGGCGCGGTATTCCTGGCTAAACCCCAGCGCCGCGTTGAGCAGCACGATCGCCAGGATGGCGATCGCATCCTTCCAGTCGCCGAGCAGCCCCGAAATCACGGCTGCGACAATCAGGACGACCACCATCACCCCGGTGAGCTGCTCCCACAGGATGATCCATGGACTCGTAGCGGCGCGCTCTGTCAGCTCGTTCGGGCCGTAGGTTGCCAGCCGCCGTTCCGCCTCTGCCGTGGCGAGCCCCGCCTCTCGTTCGGTGCCCAATGCTTCCAGGACTTGAGTTGTTTCAAGGCGATGCCACTCTCTTTCTGACAAGGTATCCCTCCTCCGGTCGGTTCTCGGAGAACTCGCCAGTAGTATGCGCTCTAGCGCATTTCTACCGCCTCTCGTACGGCACGCAGGTTGGCCCATGGCGCTGTGATCGGCGTGACGCAGCCGGTGCCGAGGATAAAGCGCCTGCCGCCCGTTTGCTCGATCGCATCTTCCGCCTCGGCCTGCACGTCGCGTGGCGTGCCCCGCAGCATCGTGTCCCACTGCCGCAGGCCGCCCAGCACCGCGCCTTTCACCCGCTGCTGTCCCTCGTGCAGGCTGGGCGGCGTCTCTCGGTCGTGCCAGTTGACCACCTGAACGGGGTAGTCGGACAACAGGTCGAACATGACGCGCTGCCCGTGCAGGTGAAGCACGTTCAGCCACAGGCCCGCAGTCGCTTCGAGCAGCCGCCCGTCGAACGGCACCCCGAACTCCTGATACTCGCGCTCTGACATCAGCCCATAATTGGCGTGCTGCACTGCCAGGAAAATGCCGGCGATCCCTCGCTCCCGCGCGGCCTGGATGAACCGTACGGCCGTGTCGGTGATCGTCTCCAACCCACAGCGCACCGCCTCCGGGTCCTCGCGAATGTGAGCCAGCAGGTTGTCGCGCCCCACCAGGTTCTTGGCCTGCGACAGCGGGTTAAAGATCGTCTGGATGAAAGGCACCTCTTCGCCCAGCGCGTCGTGGATCCGCTCCAGGCACCGGAGCTGGGCGCGGAGCGCGCCCTGGTCCGGCTCCAGGCGTGGCAGTGCCCGCCACTGTTCGGCCGTGTGCACCGGCTGGCGAACATAATCTCGCGTACCCTCCTGGTTGCCCACCCAGGTGTCCTCCACCCCCCAGTCCCGTACGGCAAAGCTGCTGGCGGGCGTGACCTTGACAAAGTCGAAATCATACTGCTGCTGAAAGGCGAGCGTCGACGCGGCGAGCGCCGCCGGGTCCTGGTCATCTCCAGGAAAGTGGCGCCACAGCGCCACCGGCACGCGGTCTGTCTCTTCGCCGCGGATCGCTGCTTCTAGCCGCTCGCGCCTGGTCATAGCTGGCATGGTCCCCTCCCTTCGTTCGTGGATACAGACACGTCGTGGTCACCCCTATTGTGCCACAGAGCCACGGTTTCTGCAAGAGGGGCGAGGCAGAAAAGTGCAACGCACCTGTCGCTCGACATGTGCTACATCTGGCAGTAGCCGGTTGATCCGTCCGACATACTTCCTCGCAGGCACAGATCGTTACGCAACTTTTCATTTTCTGGGGAGTCAGTTATAATATCATCCGGGGGGATTGATGGGGATACTCGCACTGGTTCTTTCCGGTTTCGGACTTGCTGTGGTTGCCCCTTGGCTACACAGGCGGACCGGGCGCGCTACCGGCTGGCTCCTGGCACTACTGCCCCTGGCCCTGGCCATTTTCCTTGGACGCTACCTGGGCCCCGTGTCGGTTGGCGACCCTTTCGTCGAATCTCTGCCCTGGGTACCCAGCCTTGGCATCACCCTATCGTTCCTGGTCGATGGACTGAGCCTGCTGTTCAGCCTGATCATCGTCGCGATCGGGGCGCTGGTGCTGATCTATGCCGGTGGCTACCTGGCCGGGAACCCGTTCCTGGGCCGGTTCTATGCCATCATCCTGGTCTTTATGGCCTCGATGTTGGGAGTGGCACTGGCCGGTAACGTCATTACTCTATTTATCTTCTGGGAGCTGACCAGTATTAGCTCGTATCTTCTGATCGGCTTTGAACACGAGCGTGGAGAGGCACGGGCTGCCGCCCTGCAGGCCCTCCTGGTGACCGGTGGGGGTGGGCTGGCGCTGCTGGCAGGCCTGCTGTTGCTAGGCCTCGTGGGTGGCAGCCTCGAGCTGGCAACGCTTCTGAGCCAGGGGGATCTGGTACGTGGCCACAGCCTTTACCTGCCCATCCTGTTATTGATCCTGGCCGGCACCTTTACCAAGTCGGCACAAGTGCCGTTCCATTTCTGGCTGCCGGGAGCCATGGAAGCTCCGGCACCGGTTAGCGCCTATCTCCACTCGGCCACCATGGTCAAGGCCGGCGTGTATCTCCTGGCGCGGCTCACTCCCGTTTTGGGGGGCACCGAAGCGTGGCAATACCTCGTCACCCTTGGTGGGGCCGTCACCATGCTCGTGGGTGCCGTCCTGGCCCTGCTGCACACCGACCTCAAACGCATTCTGGCCTATTCCACGGTCGCCACCCTCGGCACTCTGGTGTTGTTGCTCGGCCTCGACACCACCTTGGCTGCCGAGTCTGCCATCCTCTTTTTATTGGTTCATGCCCTCTACAAAGGCGCGCTCTTTATGGTTGCCGGGGCGATCGATCACGAGACCGGCGAGCGCGACGTGAGACGGCTGGGTGGCCTGGCGCGCGCCATGCCGCTGACGGCCCTGGCCGCCGGCCTGGCTGCCCTGTCGATGGCCGGGCTGCCCCCAATGCTTGGTTTCATCAACAAGGAGTTGCTGTACGAGGCCAAGATACAGGCACCTCGGGCCGCCATGCTGATCACCGGCGCCGGCATCGCGGCCAATGTGCTGTTGGTGGCCGTGGCCGGCCTGGCTGGCTTGAGACCATTCTGGGCCCGGCGACCGGATACGCCGCAACAACCTCACGAGGCGCCGCTTGCCATGTGGCTGGGGCCGGTTCTCCTGGCCGGGCCGGGGCTGATCCTGGGCCTGATGCCCGACACGATTGCTCGTCTGCTCGTCGCGCCGGCAGCCAGCGCTGTGCGTGCTCACCCGTCCGAAATCAAGCTCGCCCTGTGGCACGGCTTGAACCCGGTCCTGGGCCTCAGCGTCCTGACATTCCTCCTGGGAATCATGGTGTTTGCCGCGTGGGACCGGCTGCAGCGGTCCTCCCGGCTGCTCGATGTCTCTGCGCGCTGGGGGCCCGGGCGTTGGTACGACTGGTCGCTGCTTGGCCTGAACGCCGTTGCTCGCTGGCAGACGCGGCTCTTGCAGAATGGCGCTCTCCGTTTCTACTTGCTGATTATTATCCTTACCACCGTCGGGCTGGCCGGCTACACCCTGCTCCGCGCGGGTGGCCTGAACTGGTCAGCCCGGCAGCTCGATGTGCGGTCATACGAGCTGCTGGTGGCCGGGATCCTCCTGGCCGGTGCATTGGCCGCCGTGCGGTCCCGTTCGCGCCTGGCCGCCGTCGCCTCGCTGGGCGTAGTTGGTTACATGGTGGCGCTCATCTATGTCCTCTTTGGCGCGCCCGATCTGGGCATGACTCAGTTCACCATCGAAACCCTCACCGTGATCCTTTTTGTACTGGTGCTCTATCGCCTGCCGCGTTTCAGCAGGTTTTCCAGCCCTGGCGCTCGGGTGCGTGACCTGTTGGTCGCCCTGGCGGCTGGCAGCTTGATGACCTTGCTGGTGCTCGCGACCACGGCACAGCCCTTGACCTCGCGCCTTGCGCCCTACTTTGCCGCGTCCAGCTACCTTCTCGCCCACGGCCGAAAC
>DATHUZ010000353.1:0-5792 GCA_035461725.1 Anaerolineae bacterium | reverse complement strand
GCCCGCTCCAGGTGGCCTGCCCGCAGCCGCCGGTCAGCACCAGCGTCACAGTGTAGCAGCCGCCCGCCGCGTAGGTGTGCGTCGGGTCCTCGAGGGCGGACGTGCCGCCATCGCCGACATCCCAGGCGTAGACCAGCGGCGGCTCGCCGGCCGCCGTGGCGACGAACGCCACCTGCAGGTCGTTGGACGGGTACGTCACTCTTGTGATGTCAGCCGGCACAAGCACCGTCATCGTCACCGGCACGGTGACCACCGGCTCGTCCGGGTCGTCGCTGGCGATCAGCAGGCTCGCGTAATAGTCGCCCGGCGCCATGCCCGTCGAGTCGAACGTGACCGTGACCGTGGCGCACTCGCTCGGCGCCAGCGTGCCGCTGGTCGGATTCTCGCTCAGCCACGCCACGTCCAGATTCGTGCTGTACATGTCCAGCAGCGAGTTCTGGAGAATGGGCGCCTCGGTCCAGCCATAGTCCCAGCCGATCTCCAGCGTCAGCGAGGTTACCAGCACCCGGCCCGCGCCATAACCATAGTCCACCAGTGTCGGGTTCCCGGTTGTTGCCGACGTGGCGACCACGATCGAGCCGGGATAGAGGTTGCTGAACTCGCCGTGGCTGAGCCACAGCCCATCGAACGGGCTGACGACGCCCGCCACCCACGGATGCCCGGGCGCGGCGACATTCCCATACTGGGCATAGATGTCGTCGGTGAGGGCCACGCCTCCGGGCAGCAGGGGATTGGTGAGACCGGCAGTCGAGGTGGCGGTGCCCATCCACAGCGCCCCGCCGCTGGCGACGTACGCCTCGAATCGGGAAAAGTTGGCGTTCCACGCCGTGTAAAAGGCGTCGCTCTGGGCGCTGCTGACGATCACCAGTGTGTACGGCGTCAGGTCCACGGTCGCCATCTGCGCCGAGCCCACCACGTCGTAGGCGATGCCGTTGGCGGTCAGGATGTTCGGGGTGGACCACCGGTACCACGGCAGATCGTCTTGGACGATCAGCACCGGGTTGGCCAGGACGTGGCTCTTGGCCACCCTCCGCGGGAACGCGGCGCCCTCGTCGGTCCGGGCCGGAGCCTCCCGCCGCGGCGGGATGGGAGCCAGGCCCAGCGTGCCGGTGCCCGTGATCTCGCGCACCGCCCAGTCCAGCGGCGCGCTGCCCTCGTTGCAGATGGTCAGCACCTGCGTCGCCGTCGCGTCGGGGCACAGCGCCTCGGCCAGGTCGGGCGGCGTGACCAGGATGTTGGGGAAGCCGGTGACGGTCACTGTGTGCTGCATCGTCGCCAGGGCGCAGGCGTTCTGCGCCGTCAGGGTGACGACATAGTCGCCCGGGGCAGCATAGACGTGCGTGGCGTGCTGGCCGCTGCCCGACGCCGTGCCGTCGCCCCAGTCCCAGCCATAGTCGATGGGCGGATCGCCCGCCGTCACGGTGCCGGTAAAAAGGGCCGCCTGGCCGGCAACAGGCTCGAGCGGCGACCAGGTGAACTCGGGGCCGCTGACGACCACGAGCACGGTCAGGCAGACCGGGACGGTGACCCGCGGCGTATCCGGGTCGTTGCTGTCGATCAGCAGGTCCCCGAAATAGTCGCCGGGCGCCAGGCCGGTCGAGTCGAAGGTCACGGTGACGTCCTGGCAGTCGCCCGGCGCCAGCGTGCCGCCGGTTGGGCTCTCGCTCAGCCAGGGGATGTCGGGCGCCGGGGAGCCAAAGGCGATGTTGTCGGCCCCTTCGGCGCCGCCGCCCAGGTCGGTGATCCGGATCTCGACGATGGGGTCGGCGTCGGAGGCCACGCCCCAGAAGGCGCCCGCCTCGTTACAGGCCGACGTGGTCGACGCCAGCAAGCCCGTGGTGTCATAGATGTCGAGCTGGCACAGGCCGTTGCCCACGAAACTCTGCAGGTCCATGCCGGCGGCCTCCACCGGCGGGTCAAAGACGATGCGGTAGCCGTCGGTATAGTAGTTCGCCACCACCGTCTTGCTGGGGTTGCCCGCGAACTGCTCGCCGAGCACGGCGAGCTCGTCGTACTCGTGGCCACTCGTGGCCCAGAACTGGATGCCGGGCGCGATATCGCCGGGATCAAAGTAGCTGTTGCTGCTGGCCTGGTCCAGCGGGTGGCCGATCACGCCGAGGGACGCGTAGGCCATCGAGCCGTTCTCAAAGCCTTCGACCGGCAGCCCCGGATAGGCCGCGTCCAGGGCGGCGCGGGTGGCATAGAACGCCAGCGCCTCGGGCGCGGGCACCAGGTTGGGCGCCGCGGGCCGGACGTCGAACGCCGGCCGGCCGGCGGCGACGAACTCGGCGAGCGACGGAGGAGCGCCGGCGGGCAGGGTGATGGCCGGCGCGTTAGAGGCCGGGATGCCGTCCGGCGCCTTGGCGAGCACCTCGCTCATCGTCCACTCCAGCGGCAGCAAGCCGTTGTTGCAGATTTGCAGCGTCTGCGCGGTCTGCGTGTCGGGGCACTGTGACGCGTTGAGCGACGACGGCGTGACGGCGATGTCGGGCGCCGCGTTGCACACCAGCGCGACATCGTCCACCTCGAACCACCGGTCATTGTTGGCGTTCCAGTAGCCAAAGCGGACCTGCAGCGCCGGCTGCCAGGCATAGGCCGACAGGTCGACGATGCGCGTGGCCGGCCCCCGGTCGTCGGCGGCGTACGTGACCAGGTTCGTCCAGGTGGCCCCGCCGTCGGTGGTGACGTCGACCGTGCCCGTCTCGGCCCCGCTGAGCACGTAATAGTCATAGTCGTACACCAGGGCCGGGGAGGTGGTGTCGACCAGGCTGAACTCCGGGCTGCGCAGCTCGGTGTTCATCGCCGCGCCGCACCAGCCCGAGTCGGCGCCGGCCGCTTGGCCCGCGCCCCCGGTCAGGTTCGGCCGGCCGGTGGTGGCCGTGCTCTCCCACACGCAGGCGCCGCCGCCGTTGACGATCGTCCAGCCGGCCGGCGGCCAGGCTTCGAACGCCTCGGTCCAGTCGGCGCATAACGGCCCGCACTCGGGGATGGCGGCCTGCGGATTCAGCCACTCGTCGCACGGGGAGGCGCTCATGCTGGCCGGCGTGTACTGGTCGCTGCTGCAGGGGTGGTGCGGTGGATTGGCATACTCATCGCCGGCCCAGTACCACGAGGCCGTGGCCTGGGGCGCGCTTGCGCCGGCCACCACGTCGACGCAGTAGGTGGCCAGGCAGTCGTCGGCCGGCGCCTGGTAGCGTGCGTGGTCGATGTCGATCTCGTAGGGCGAGGTCTCGAATGACCACGAGAAGGGATCCCACGCGCCGCCGCCGGTGCAGGCCGGTGCGCCGACGACGTAAGCGTCGGTCACCGTCCAGTCGGTGGGGAGCTTGAGCCAGACTTCATAGACGTATTCGTAATCATTGGTATACGAGTGGGCGTCGAAGCAGAACGTCTGGGTGGCGCCGGGGATAAAGCACGGATCGCCGCCCGCCGCGGGATTGAAGGTGACGTTCGATCCGGAGAGCGACTCGATGTCGCCTCCACGCGGGCCGGGCGCCGCGTCCGGCGGCGGGCTAATATCCGGCGTCGGCGCGGGTGGGGTGGCCGGCTGGGCCGGCGTGGCCCCCGGCCCGGCCGGCATGGCCCAGGCGGCTGCCGGCAGCAGGCCCAACACGATCAACAGGCCCAGCAAGAGGCTGGCAATCCGGAGGATGCTGCGGTGACTCATCGTTGTTTCTCCTTCTCTCCATCCTTGGAGCGGCCCCTCTTGCGCCGGGGGCAGGGCAGATTGCGGAGATGCTACTTCTGGAACTCGTTTTTGACCGTACTTGGTAATACACGCACGGGCTGGCAAAAGTTCCCGGCCCAGCCTACAAAGAAAGCAAACAAAAAAGAGCCGGCGCGGCGCGCGCTACTGCGCTCCGAGTCAGCTCCTGATCGGTCTCCTACAGACGATGGGCGGGACAAGGCCCGGCGGATGACTGCTCTGTCATCACGATCCTCTTTCTACCCCCCCGCGCCGGCGATCCAGACGGGCACGGGCATCGATGTAAAGGGCAACGGTCCTGATTGTACTCGAATTCACACTCATTGTCAAAACTCGGCTACCCAGTGTAACACGTTGGCATACGGCTACCTGCCGCTCAGCATTGTTCAGATCGTCGGCAAACCGAGCAATCCGCGGATCACATAGCATTCGCCCCACGTGGCAACGGAAGGCCCAGTACCGTCCATGATAGTGTGAAGGCCTTCGCCTTTCCCTCCCAGCGTTGAGGCGCCCACTCTACATTCGGGCCGTAAACCTGCTCATCACGCACCCGCTGTATGAGCGCAGCGTCGATCACTTCGCCTAACACGTCGGGCTGTAGCATGGGTCATTCCTTCGACGCCACATCGCAACGAGCAGCGCGAGCATGACCGTCATCTGTGCAAAGAGCGCCACCTGGTCGAATGCTTCGTCAAGAAGATCAAGCACTATCGTCGCGCGTTCTCCAGATTTGAGAAGTTGGCCAGTCGCTACCTTGGTTTCCTGCAGTTGACTGCTGTTCTCATCTGGTTGCGATGAAATGTCAACACAATCCAACCAGTTGCTGGGTCTAACAATTGGGCACTGGTAAGGATTGCGTTGTCGTAACCTCCCACCACTTCTCACCCACATTAGGGCGTAAACCGTTTCCAATGGCCTTCGGAGACAACTTCAACTGCTCCGTCGACCACTTTGATGGCGGTCTCGTCGTCAATCCCGTAGGTCGGAACTGGTACCTCGGTGGCCATCCTTTCCACCTTCGCCGTGGAACTTTCCGGGTGGTCCTCGTGATCCAGGTGCGGGAGCAACGCAAAGTCAACCAGTCCCAGCCCCATATCGATGACGAAGGGCGTATTCGGGTCGTCGTACGTCTCTCCGAAAATAGGGGCCGTTATCATACTACCGGCGCTCACCCCCACATAAACCGTCTCGCGCAGCGACGGCAGGAGATCCGCCAACCCGGACTCCCGCATCCAGCGGCATAGATACAGGACATCGCCGCCATACACCAGCAGGGCGTCAGTCTCCTGGACCGCAGCGATCCAATACTCTTCTTTGATACTGGGTAAGGCCGTGAGTTCCAGCACGCCCAAAGACTTCCAACCCAATTCGCACATGGGGTTGGCGGTTGATCCGCTGATGAACCGGTAGGCCATTGAAGGCCCGCCGGGGAAGGGGTAGATCCCGGTCGGAATGCATAGGGCGCTGGACTCGGCAATCGGTTTGCCCAACAAGTCAACCAGCGCGTCGTGGATGCTTGTGTTCTTGATGCCAGCGGAAGTGAGCAGAAGTTTCATGATCCCTCTCCTTACCTATGTAATGGGAGCCCAAAGACTCCTCTTGTCCCTCCCTTTGATACTGTAGCAGAACGACCCAAATTGTACGAGCTTATTCGGATGTCAACATAAACACTCTCCACCAGTTCACGGTTCGACATACGCTCTGCCATAACTCGCTCCTCCAATCTTCAAGAACCGCCAATCCCTGTTTGTTTGTGATCGTGCAGAAAGCGGCTCACCGCGCTACCTACCTCGCTCGGAGCATCGAACCACGACAGGTGGCCTCCACCGTCGATTAGCTCAAGATCCGCGTGCGGAAGAAGGTCTACAACACGATGCACAATGTCCATACTCGCCGTCGGGTCCACGGTGCCGTACACGTAGAGCGTGGGGTGCCCGATCCCGGCGAGTTCCCCATCTTCAAAGACAAGCCCTGGTCGAAACCCCCGGATGCCTGCCACGGCCCTGATCATGTTGCGCTCGTTGCGCATCGAGTCAGTTTCTCGCCCGAATGCGATTCGCCACGTGACAAACTCGTCCATATGCCC
>DATHUZ010000352.1:0-3118 GCA_035461725.1 Anaerolineae bacterium | reverse complement strand
TGTGGTGCCGTGGCCGGGCTCGCTGTAGACGTGGATGTGGCCCTCGCTCTGCTTGACGATGCCAAACACTGTCGACAGCCCGAGCCCGGTGCCCTGCCCTCGCTGCTTGGTGGTGAAAAAGGGCTCAAAGAGCCGGCTCTTGACCTCGTCGCTCATGCCGACGCCGGTGTCAGAGATGGCAACCATCACGTGATCACCGGCACATGCATCGACGTTCAGGGCGGTGTACGCCTCGTCGAGCGTGGCGTTCGCCGTCTCGATCGTGAGCCTGCCTCCATGCGGCATCGCGTCGCGCGCGTTGACCGCCAGATTGACGAGCACCTGCTCGATCTGTGATGGGTCGGCGCGCACGGGCCACAGGTCGGCGGCAACGACTGTCTCGAGCCGGATGTTCTCGCCGATCAGCCGCTCCAGCATCGGTGTCAGGCTGCGCACGATGACGTTTACACTGAGGATGCGCCGCTCGACGACCTCGCGCCGGCTGAAGCTCAGGAGCTGGCGGGTGAGCGCCGCCGCGCGCCTGGCGGTCTCGTCGATCTCTTGCACGTGCTCCCATAGGGGATCGGCCTCGCGAATCTGCCACTGCAGGAGCTGAGCGTTGAGCTGGACGACCGTGAGCAGGTTGTTGAAATCATGCGCGATGCCGCCGGCCAGCCTGCCGAGCGCTTCCATCTTTTGGGCCTGTTGGAACTGCTTCTCGAGCAGCTCCTCGCGCGTCACGTCGCGCATCGCCGCGACGTGATTGACGATCTGCCCCGCGGCGTCGCGCAGGGGGGTGATGACCGTATCGACGACGTAGGGAGCGCCATCGGGCCGCGTCCCACTGAAGCGTCCCTGTCCCACCTGCCCGGCGGCCATGATCTCTTGCAGCTCCTGAAAGAAGGGGGCATCGGCGCTGCCGGCGAGTGCCAGCCCGAGGTTGGTGTCGACCATGCGCGCGGGCTCGATGCCGGTGATGCGTGAGAACGCGGGATTGGCATAGTGAATGGTGCCGTCGGGCGCGGTAATGACGACACCATCGGGCGTTTGTTCCGTCGCGGCACTCAACCGGCGCAGCGCATGTTCGGCCTCTTTTTCGCGGGTGATGTCTTCGAGCGTGCCCTCGTAATAGGCCACCTGCCCCGCGGCGTCGCGCACGGCCCTCGCCGTGTCGCGGATCCAGATGGCTGTTCCATCGTAGCGACGGTAGAGGGCTTCGAACCCACGGATGAGACCCTGGCACTCGACGAGGTCGCGCCACTCGGCGCGCACGCCAGGATCGATGTACAGGTCCGCGATGGCGGCGGTCAACAGCGTCTCGGTATCGGGGTAGCCAAGCATCTGCACGATCGCCGGGTTGGCGGTCAGGAACCGGCCGCCGGGTGTGCTGCGGTAGAGACCAACAGGCACTCCCTCGAACAGGCCGCGGTAGCGCTCTTCGCTGGCGGCCAGCGCCTCCTCGGCCCGCCGGCGGTCGGCAATTTCCATCTCCAGCCCGGCGATCAAATCACGCAGGCGCGCGGTCATGGTGTTAAAGGCATTGGCCAGCACGCCCAGCTCGTCATCACCGTGCACGTCGACGTGTCTCGACAGGTCGCCCTCGGATATCGCCTGCGCGCCGGCCATGAGCGAGGAGATCGAGCGCACCAGGCTGCGCGTGACGGCGACCATGACCAACGAGCCAAAGAGGAGTGCTGCGGCGCTCGTGATCGCCCACCAGGCTCGCAACTGGTTCTCGGTGCGCACCGATTCGGCTACCGATGCGTCCACCTCATCGCGCACGCGCGTACCGAGGCGCTCGAGTGTCTCTTCGAAGCGACGCTGCAGCGCGGCCAGGTCGTTGTGGCGAAGGTGCTGGGCGTGCGCCCATTCGCCGTTGTGCACGTGTTCCTTGAGATGCGCGGCCACGACGCCCAGCTCGACGTTGAGGTGGTGGAGCTCGTCGAGCTCCACCCGGTTCGGGCGTGTCGCCTGCGCTGTGCCGCCGGCGCAAGCGGCGTCGAGCAGGGCCAGTTTTCGAGAGAAGGTGTCGAGCTCGCGCAGCAGTTGACCGTCGATCAGGCTTCCCTGCCGTGTCAGCAGGATGCTGTCGACGGTGTCGAGGATGCCGAGCCACCCGATCTGCACGTCGCCGATCGCCTCGACGCGCGAGGCGCCGGCCCGCACCGTGTTGACCGTTGTCTCGACGCGCCGGGTATAGAGCATGCCGGTACCGCTGGCGATGAACACCAGCGAGATCATCACGACGAAGCCAAGGATTGTACGCTGCCGGATCGAGAAGCGCGGTCTCATCGCTGCCTTTTCTCCCGGATCTGGCCCTGCCGCGTGCCCTGGGGCAGTGGCGGACGATCACTACCGCGTGATCAGAGCCAGGTCGACGAGGATCGATGTTGGAACGTGCTCTCCCTGCAAATACGCAAAGGCCGTCTCGACGCCGATGCGGCCCATTTCTGCCGGGCGCTGGGCGACGGTGGCGCGGAGCCTGCCCTCTTCCAGCGCTACGATCGCCTCTTCGATGGCGTCGAACCCGACGAAGCTAATGTCGTTTGCTCTGCCGGCTTCCCTCGCCGCTTCGATTGCCCCAAGGACCATGTCGTCGTTGTGGGCGAATACGCCGTCGATGTCGGGGTGCTCGGCCAGGAGACGGGCAAATGCCTCCTTTCCGTCCGACCGGCGAAAGTTTCCCGTCTCTTGCGCGATCACCTCAATGTCGAGATAGGCGGCGAGTGCCTGGTGAAAGCCGGCACCCCGGTCGCGTGCTGCCGAAGAGCCTGGCGTGCCGGTGATCTCGACTACCTTGCCCCGCCTGTCGAGCACTTCGGCCAGGTATTCGCCGGCCATGCTCCCGCCGGCCAGATTGTCAGAGGCTACGTGGGACACGATGGCATTGGTCGCCGCACTGCGATCGATGGTGAATACCGGGATGCCTGCCCGTGCGGCGTTCTCGATCTCTTGCACCACCGCGTCGCTCACCGGGTTGACCAGGAGGGCACTCGCGCCGCGCGCCACCAGGGACCGGATCTGGCTGCTCTGCAGGGCGTCGTCGTCGCCGGCATATTCGACCAGCAGTGTCACATTGTGGCGCCTGGCCGCTTCTCTCGCGCCATCGACCAGCGAGACGAAAAAAGGTGTCTCATCT
>DATHUZ010000351.1:0-3014 GCA_035461725.1 Anaerolineae bacterium | reverse complement strand
GACGCTCCATTACTGGCAAGCGCGCGCGGCGCCGGGGAAGAAGGGGGGGGGCGAGGCGCTCGTCGTCTACATCGTGTGCGCCGCACTCGGGCTGTGGACCCTCTACTATTTCGTCTTTTTGCTGGTGGCGGTGAATCTGTTCGTCGCCGGCTGGTGGCCGGCGGCGTGGCGCCGGAGGAGCGCCGGATGGGGCCGGCTGGGATGGTGGGCGCTGGCCCAGGCGGGCATCCTCCTTCTGTTTGCACCGTGGCTGCCCGTCGCGTGGCGGCAGGCGACGAATCCACCTGTGCCCCCATGGCGCTCTTTTACCGGCGCGTGGGATCTGCTCGTGCAAACGTGGACAGCGCTCGGGCTCGGGCAGTCGGCAGAGGTGGCGTGGGGGTGGCCGGCGCTGCTGGTGCTGGCGGGGCTGGTGGGGCTCGGGCTGGCACGGAATGGCACCGCAGGGCAGGACGGATGGAGGCCACGAGCGCGCCGTGTGGCGGCCTGGTTTCTGATCGCCTCTGTCCTGGTGCCGGTGATGCTCATCTACCTGGCCTCGTTCGTGACGCCGCTCTTTCACGTGCGTTATGTCTTTACCTACTCGACGCCGTTCTACGTCGTCGGGGCGGCAGGCGCCGGGTGGCTGTGGCGCCGGTGGGCGCCCGCGGGTGTGAGCGCGTTGGTGGTTGTCGCGCTCTTGGCCTGTGTCTCACTCACTACCTACCACGTGTCGCCCCGCTATGCCGCCGACGACCATCGGGCGGCAGTGGCTTTCCTGGCCGATGCCTGGCGCCCGGGCGATGCCATCGTCGTCAACGCCGGGTACGCCTATCCCGCGGTGCTGACCTACTGGCCCGAGGGCGGTGTCGAAGAAATCGCCTGGCAGGGGCGCCTGACCGGCGATGCGCCCCTGCCTGATCCGTGCGCCGGCCCCGCCCTGTTGATGACGGGCACCGTCGATGGTGACCCGGATCTCGGGTGGGGCGACCCCGCCTCCGACTTTTATTCAATGACCCGTGCCGAGACGGAGGCGGCGCTCGAGCACCTCTTTGCCACCTACCACCGCGTGTGGATTTACCGCATCTATGACACGGTGGCGGACCCGGAAGGGGTTGTCCGCGACTGGCTCGACGAGCAGGGCACGCCGTTCGTGGACCGGGTGTTCACAGGTGAGTCGCAACTGCGCGTGCAGGGATATCTCACCGGCCGTGACCCGCTGGCAGGCGCCTGCCCCGCGACGCCGGCAGCCGAGCCGGTCGCGGGCGGCGCGCTGATACTGGCAGGGCTGGAGCCGGTGGCCGAACAGGTGGAAGTGGGTGGGGTACTCGACCTCGGTGCGGTGTGGCAGGCCGGTACGCAGCCGCCGGAGGACGCCTACCTATTCGCCGGGCTGTTCGATGACCGGGGGGGGCGTTGGGCACAGGTGGACGAACAGCCCGCCGGCCCCCTTTTTCCGACAGGTGAGTGGGCCGTGGGTGAGGTCGTGCGCACCCCACTGCGCTTGCGGGTGCCTGTATCTACACCACCGGGCACATACCGGGTCGAGCTGGGGTGGTATCGTTTCGAGGCAGGGCGGCCGGTGTGGCTGCCATGGCGTGGGGGCGACAGGCTGCTCGTGGATCACGTCGACGTCGTGCCGCCGGCAGCAGGCTGGGCGTCGCTGTCCACGCCGCAGCCGAGCTACTCGGCGGGGGTCAACCTGGGGCAGGTGCGGTTTCTTGGGTTTGACGCGCCGGTGCTCGAAGGGCAGCCGGGCGACGCGCTGGCCGTGGATCTCTACTGGCAGGGGGGAGAGGCGCAGGCAGAGGCGGCGCCGGGGGTGCTGCGCCTGGTGGATGGGGAGGGCGTGGTGGTGGACGAGTGGGCATCAGCGCCGGCAGATGGCCGGGCTCCCTTTCCGGCGCTCGCCGTCGGCCAGGTGGTGCGCGACCCGCGTACCCTCTCTCTGCCAGCGACGCTCGAGCCGGGGATGTATGGGCTCGAGCTCGGCAGGCGCGCGGCTGCGGGAGAATGGCTCGTCGTCCGGCGCGGCCCCGTCTCCCCTGGCCCTGTCTATCCGCTCGCCACGGTACGCGTGTTGGGCCGGGCCCGGGTGCTCGTGTCGCCCACGCCTCAATACTCGCGGCCGGTCACCTTTGGGCCGGCGGTCCGCTTTCTCGGTTACGATCTCGATCGGCAATCAGGCGTGCGGCTGAGGCTCCACTGGCAGTCGATCGAGCCGGTGACGGACCGGCTCAAGATCGCGGTGCACTTGCTGGGCGCCGGCGGGCCGGGGGATATCCGTGCGCAGGCTGACGTTTATCCACGCTTACCGACGACGAGCTGGCTACCGGGTGAGTACCTGGTGGACGAGGTGAAACTCGATCTGCCAGCCGGCGTAAAGCAGGATGGCACCTACACTCTGTGGCTGGCCCTATACGAAGAGGCGACCGGCGCCCGCCTGCCGGTGTATGGTGAGGATGGGACGCCGCTGGGTGATGGCCTGGTGCTCGACGAGATCTCACTCGGGGAGTGAGACCCGTTCGGGGAGTGAATGACACGGTTTTGACCTGCCCCGGCGCCGGGTGTATAATCGGGCAGAGGTGTGAGGAGGCGTATTCTGTGTCACAACGGACATTTTTGCAGGGCCAGCGACCGGTTCCAGCCCAAGAGATCGAGATCACCGGGGTGGGCCTTAACCCGCTTGACCGGCGGCGTGTCGACGTGGCGGTCGACCTGACCCCCTTTCTGGAACCGGTGCGCGTGGAGATGGCGATCGTGGCTCCGGACGACGAGGAGCTGTGCAGCACGACGATCGTGCACAATCGCGATTGGATGATCGACAAAATGCTGCACCTGAGGCGAGATGCCGGAGCCGGCGAGCACGTGCTGCACGTCGGCGTGTTTGTCGAGGATGAGCTGGTGGCGCACGTGGCGCGGAGCTTTTCCTTTCCGCCCGCGAAGGAACTGTGATCGCATGACCGAGTGGATCAACTGGCCGCCGACGTGGACGACGGTGCTGATGTTGCCGGCGCTGCTGGTGGGCTTTACGG
>DATHUZ010000350.1:0-2645 GCA_035461725.1 Anaerolineae bacterium | reverse complement strand
CCCCCACTTGCTGGCGTGGTAGGCCGACGCGTTAGCACACGGCCGCTTGGAGGCCGTCGACACGATGTTTATGATGTGACCACCTCCCTGGTTGCGCATGATCGGAAAGGCGAGACGCGACAGGACGAAGGGCGCGCGCAGGTTGACGCCCACTACCCGATCCCAGTCGGCTACCGTCAGCTCTTCCACGGACACTGTGACGTCGGTGCCGGCGTTGTTGATCAGGGCGTCGAGCCGCCCATACTCATCCACGGCAATGCGCACCACATCGGCGGCGTTCTGTTCGTCGGTGACGTCGAGCTCGAGCGCACAGGCGGTGCCCCCACCGGCGACGAGCTCCCGCGCCACCTCATGTGCCAGGTCGACCTGCCGGTCGGCGATCACTACGGTGGCGCCGGCGGACGATAGCGCGCGCGCGATGGCCGCGCCCAGTCCCTGCGCGCCGCCCGTGACTAGCGCTACTTGGCCCTGCAGCTCTTTCGTTTCGATCATGGTCGCTTTTCTCCTCTTGTTCTTTGTTTCTCGCCGCCATTGCCGCCGCCAAGCAGCAGTGCTTCGATCTCGCCTGTCTGTTTCATAGAGCGTGGTATGTAGGCGTGAACGCGGCCGTTCCAGGAGCGGCGGGAGGTGACCCCTTCCACCCACTCGCCGTCGAGGAACTCTTCTTCCACCACCTCGCACACCACGTGCACGATCAACGTATGTATCTCCTGGATGCGCTGCGTGTTCAAAGATGGGACGATGACGGCCAGGTCCGCCAGCTCGCCGAGCGTGCCCCCGTCGCCGCCGAGCAGCGCCGCGCGGGTGATCCCCATCTCGGCCGCCGTGTCAAAGGCGGTAACCAGGTTTTGTGAGCGCCCACTCGTGCTGAGTGCGAGCAGCAGGTCGCCGGGCTGGCCGAGTGCCTCAACCTGGCGGGCAAAAACGTCCTCGTAGCCGTAATCGTTCGACCAGGCAGTGATCACGGCAGTATCGGCGTTGAGGGCGATGGCGGGCAGGGCAGGGCGGCCCTCTACGGCGAAATGGCCGACCAGCTCGCCCACCAGGTGCTGCGCTTCGGCGGCGCTGCCACCGTTGCCGGCCACCAGCAGTTTACCGCCTGTGGCATAAGTGTGGCGGATCAGGCGCGCCAGCTCGATCACCTCCGCGCGCAGCGCGTCCTTTGCGGCGTCGAGCACGGCCGCGGCCTGGGAAAAGTTTCGCTCGTAGATGCTCAACGCACCCGTGTCGTCGACCAGCTCGGGCTGTCCACCGTCGAGCACGTCTTCGTACGTCTGCGCCGTCTGCACACCCACCCGCTCCCAGCGGAAATGGTCGTGCACGCGCCTGTAGCCGGCGCGGCCAAAGGCCTCCATCCGCTTCGGGTGCGATAGCAGGTCGGCGAGCCTGGCGGCGAGTGCACCGGGATCGCGCGGCGGGACGAGGTAGCCTGTCTCGCCGTCGACGACGGTGAACTTGATGCCGCCGACGCGCGAGCCGACGACGGGCCGGCTGCAGGCACCCGCCTCGAGCGGTGTGATGCCAAACGGCTCGTACCAGGGCGTGGTGACAAAGATGTCGCTCGCGGAATAGTAGTAGCGCAGGACGTCACGCCCGCGCCTGCCGATAAAGAGGACCCTGTCCGCCACGCCCTCGTCGCGGGCGATCTGTTGAAGGCGCGCGATCTCGGGCGTCAGCTCCGGATCGGGGTCTTTTGTCTCGCCGCCAACGATGACGAGCGTGGCGTCGTCGGCGTGGTGCTGTTTCAGGCGGGCCATGGCGCGGATGACATTGGCGACACCCTTGCGGGGCACCATGCGCCCGAGCTGGAGAATAATCCGCCCTTCGGCAGGCAGGCCGGTCATGGCCCGCGCTTCTTGCTTGTCGACCGGCCAAAATTCGGTCTCGTCGAACCCGGCGGGGATCAGGTAGATGCGCGCCGGGTCGCCGTCGTACAGCTCCACCAGGTCGTGGCGTTCCTGCGGCGACTCGGCAATGATTCCGTCGGCGCCCGCCACGATCCGCTCCTCGATGTCAAATCGCACGTCGGGAAACTCGTCGGCCTCTTTTTGATGCTCGCGACGCACGCGGCCGAGGGCGTGGAAGGTGACGACGTAGGGGATGCCGGCGACCTCTTTCAGGTTGAGTGCGACGAGGCCCGACATCCAAAAGTTGGCGTGTGCCAGGTCGTATTCGATCCCCTCGCGCCGCGCGTAGCGTAGCACGCCCAGGGTGAAGGCGTCCATCATGGGGAGCATGTCCTCTTTGCGCACGTAGGTGGGCGGCCCCGCCGGCACGTGTACCACGTTCGCGTCGGGCGCCCATTCGACGACCTCTGCCACCTCCGGGTCGTCACGCCGCGTGAAAATGTCTACCGTGTAGCCAAGCTCGGCCAGGTGTTTCGATACCTGTGCCACGTACACGTTTTGCCCTCCACTATCAACGCCACCGAGCAGCGCGAGGGGAGACGCATGCTCGCTAATCATCGCTATCCGACGTTTCATCATACCTTTCCTTTATCGGGATTCGGGATTCGTATATTCGGGATTCACGTGTCCGGAAGAGTCACGAGCTTACGGGTCTACGAATCTGCGATTCCCATCTCCAACTACCATCTCCAGGGTATCGACCCAGTCTTGCACAAAACGATCTATGTGAAACCTCGT
>DATHUZ010000349.1:0-4255 GCA_035461725.1 Anaerolineae bacterium | reverse complement strand
TCCGCCTGGCACGGCGGCCCCGGCGCCGCCCACATCACCCGGTCCGTCAGATCCATGATCAACGACGCCAGGGTCACCTCTCGCTCGTGGGGCAGGTCCGCCGGGTCCTCGTGCACACAGATCGAGTTCGGATAGTTCACGTGGTCGCGCAGGATAGTCTGCAAGCTCTCCACTGTCACCTGTCCAAGCTGGGTGCGCAGCAGGCGCCGTGCCCGGTTCAGTCGTACTTGAGAGCTGGCATACGTGCCCGGCTCCTCCAATGCCTGCATCTTGGGCGCCAGGTAGTGGTTGGTATGCACCAGCCAACCATCCTCCCCGTAGGTGACATCGTGCGTCGTCGCCGACGTCTCGATCGAGTAGAGCTCGCCGTGCGCGTCGGAGAGCAGGTAGCTGTAGCCGCCGGCGCGCAGCTTGGGCACGCACGCGCGGATCGCCTGGCCGATGGTGCGCGCGTTGAGCACCGCCCGTGAGCAGAGCACGCGCGGCACCCCCACCCGCCCATCGGTGGGATAGACCGAGTTGATCGCCACCCCGATCCCGTCGGCGTTAAACCCGATATTGACCAGCAGCGGGCCATAGGTCATGCCGATGAACGGCGGCCCGTCATCCGGCGTGGCGTGCACCAGGTAGACATTTTCACAGTCGACGCTGCTCCAATCCTCATTGTGCGCCAACAGCACGTGTCCATCCGCCGTCTGATCGTCACGCACCGACATGCACGTACACCCCCACACCTGCTGGTGCGTCTCCGTCAAGCCCTCGTAGCAGTTGAGCGTCCACACCTCGTGAAACGAGAGCCCCGCCCCGTCCGCCACGCCGCGCAGCTCCTCTACGTAAGGTGGAAAGGCCTCTTCCGCATACGGCAAGAACTTGCGCGCCTCACGCACGGCCTGCTCCCACGTCATCCCGATCGCCTTGGGAATGATCTCGCGGTAGCGAGCCACTGCGGCCACGTTCTTTGCGCGGCATCCCTCTCCCTGCTGCTCTCCTCGCGCTCTTGGACTGCCCGCGATCTCGATCAGGGGCAGCGGCGGCCTGGTCATCTTTTCCATGGTCCTCACCCCCATCGGTGTCCCAACCGGTCCCGTCACCGGTCACGCCCTCAATCCTACCACAACACCCACCAATCCACCAATCTACCAATCTACCACGCCTTGACCGGGTCACGCACATGTGCTACTATGCCCTCATCCTGACCAGGAGGTGCACATTGGCCGCGTCCATTCCCGTCGTCGAGGTGCAGGGAACCCACCGGCAGGTGGGCGAGCAGATCGGGCAGGCACTGTCGCCCCAGATCGGGCGGCTCGTATCCCGTATGCGTGGCTGGCTGCCGCCCGGCGTGTCGTGGGAGCAGGTGCTCGACAGGGGCCGGCTCTTTCTCGCGCACAGCCGCGCCGTCTATCCCCAATACGTTCACGAGCTCGAGGGCATCGCCGCCGGTGCCGGTGTACCGTTCGACGAGCTCTTTTTGGGCGTGTGTGAGGAGCTGTGGAGCGCCGACACCTGGCGCCGCGGCTGCACCGACATGGCCGCACGCGGCCGCGCCACCGACGACGGCTCGACACTCCTGGCCCACACCAACGACCTCGCCCCGGAGGCCGAAGAGGAGCTGGTGATCCTCAAGGTGCAGGCGGGCGACGAGCCTCAGTTCCTCGGCGTGTCACCGGGCGGGCTGGCTTACAGTGCCGGGTTCAACGCCGCCGGCATCGGCCTGGCGGGCAATGAGCTCGAATCGAACGACGTGCGCGCCGGCGTGCCGCGCCTGCTCGTCGTGCGCGCCATCCTGGCGGCACGGCGCCTGGAAGAAGCGCTCGATGCCTGCCTGCTGCCCCAACGCGCGTCCAGCTACAACAACGTCGTCGGCGACGACCAGGGTGAGGTGTATTCGATGGAGGGCTCGGCCACAGACGTGGAGCCGATCTACATTGCCGGGGATATTCTAGCCCACGCCAACCACTATGTCAGCCCTGCCATGCGCCACTTTGAAGCCAACCCGGCCGGCGCCGCGGGCTCGATCATCCGTCACAACCGCGCCTGGCGCCTCCTGCGCGAGAACTATGGCCGCCATTCGCCGGCCCTCTTCCAGCAACTGCTCGCCGACCACGCCAACTATCCCGGCTCGATCTGCAAGCATGGACTGACTTCTGTGACGGTGTTCAGCATCATCGTCCGCCTGGAGGACCGTCACGCCTGGATCGGGCGAGGGAACCCGTGCCAGACCACGTGGGAAGAACACATTCTGGAAGATTGGAAGGTTGGAAGGTTGGAGGGCTGATCAGTCTTCCAGCCTTCCAACCTTCCATTCACTACTCCTCGCCCAGTGCTTCCAACGCCGCCCGCACCTGGTCGTACGTCTGCAGCCACGTCTGCGGCACCACGCGCATATCGCCCACGATCGGCATAAAATTGGTGTCGCCCGCCCAGCGCGGCACCACGTGTAGGTGCACGTGGTCGGCGACGCCGGCACCCGCCACGCGCCCGAGGTTCGCACCCAGGTTAAAGCCATCGGGCTCCATCGCGTGCCGCAGCGCCGCCAGTGCCCGGTTCATCAGCAGCATCAGCTCTGTCAGCGTCGCGGCTTCGAGGTCCTCAAAGCTCGATACGTGGTCATAGGGCACCACCATCAGGTGCCCGTTGTTGTAGGGATAGCGGTTCAGGATCAAAAAAGCGTGCTCGCCGCGCCACAGCACCAGGCTTTCCCTGTCGTCGCTGCCCGCGATGGCGCGACAGAAAACGCACCCTTCCTTCCTTGGTTCCGTCAGGTATTCGAGTCGCCACGGTGACCAGAGGTGTTTCATCGCTCTCTCCTGCTATGCCGTACCCGGCGCAGTAGATTGCTCATCTACTGGTTTTGTGCTAGAATCATACCCATGTTCGAAATCGTCTTTCTCGGCACCTCGGCCTCGGCACCGTCGATCCGGCGCGGCCTGCCCGCGGCGGTTGTCCTTCATCAAGAGCACCGGTTCCTGCTCGACTGCGGCGAGGGCACCCAGCGCCAGATCTTGCGCAGTGGCCTTGGCTTTCGTCGCCTCGACAAGATCCTGCTCACCCACGGTCATCTCGACCATATCCTGGGCCTCGCCGGGCTCGTCTCCACCTTTGCCCGGTGGGAGATGATCGACCAGATCGAGATCCTGGGCGGTGCCTGGGCGCTCGACCGCGTCGAGGCGTTGCTAAAAGTCACCTTCGGGCGCCATCGTCCACCCATCCGCCTGATCTTGACCGCCTTGCGCCCCGGCCTGGTGATGGAAGATGATAGCTTTGAGCTGATCGCTTTCCCTGTGATCCACCGTGGCCCCGACAACTTTGGCTTTCTCTTTCAGGAAAAGGCGCGCCGGCCCTTTGACGTCGAGCGTGCCGAGGCACTTGGCGTTCCGCCCGGCCCCGAGCGAGCCCGCCTGGTGCGCGGCCAGTCGGTCACCCTCGCCGATGGAAGGACACTCGATCCCAACGATGTGCTGGGGCCACCGCGACGCGGCACCAAGCTCGTTTTTGTCGGCGACGCCGCCGAGACCGCCGGCCTCGTTGAGCCGGCCCAGGACGCCGATGCCCTGGTGATCGAAGCAACCTATACAGACATGGAGGCAGACGTCGCTCGCGAGTTTGGTCACCTGACGGCCCGCCAGGCAGCCGAGCTGGCAGCCCAGGCGGGCGTGAGCCATCTCATCCTGCACCACATCTCGCGCCGCTATGCCGAGCGCGAGATCCTCGACGAGGCCCTGCCCATCTTTGCCAACACTCTGGTTGCGCGCGACCTGGATCGCTTCCAGGTGCGCCGTGGGGTCGAGCTCGTGCAGATGGCAAGCAACGGCTGAGCAGGTGAGGTGCGGTCGAGATAACGCAGGTGCCTTATTCTTTCGGCTCGCCCAGCTCCTCCACCGGGACGCCGGCGTACTTGTCGCCGATCTCGATCAGCATCCGGGGGATGTCGTCGATGATCGGGTACTTTCGACCGCAGTTGGATTCCTGGCACACGAGCCACACCTCCCTTACCAGCTCCAACCGGCCGGGATCATCGCCCTCTTGGCGCGTTGGCCCGCTGACACATGCGGGACAGCGAAGTATTTCCAGTAATTCCTGGCTGATCATCGTCTCCTCCTCGGACTTGTTGCCTGGGCATTATAGCACAAAGCGTGAGCGTGTTCAATTTGACGATGGAACCTGAAGTGCGAGATGACCGTCTAAGAAATGCCTGTTATTATGCGATTATGATTCAGGAGCCGGTATGCCCGATTATCACCAGGTAGACGAACCG
>DATHUZ010000348.1:0-4150 GCA_035461725.1 Anaerolineae bacterium | reverse complement strand
TAGCCCAGAATGATCGTGCCGGCCCTTTCCGACAGCCTGTCGATGGCTTCTTGAAGAGAGTGCCTGAGCGCTTCGGGGTTGACGTGCAGCCCAAAGTCGAGGACCTCGTATTCGACGCCTGGGGGAAGGTGGGGCAGCATCTCCTCGATCACGGTGGCACAGGCGAGGACGACGGTGCACCCGCCCATTGCGACGTGACATTCCCCTTCGAGTTGCTGCGTCATGGCTCTTCTATTATACACTTCTATAGGGAAGCTGTCAAGGGGTTTGTGTTCGCGTTGACTTTTTTCGCGGGATGTTGTACAATTATCTAGAGAAGTGGAACCTGTATCTTGGGGGGCGATCTTGGACGGCCAAGAACCAGAAACAGCAGCGCAGCGCATCGACCGCAACTCCTACGAGCCGGCCTATGCCCAGTTGGTGCGGATTCTGCTGGGGCAGATCGCGGCGGGTGTTTTCCGCCCCGGCGACCGCCTTCCCTCTGAGGCACAACTGTGCGAGCGCTACGGCGTCAGCCCGATGACGGTGCGCCGTGTAATCAATATCCTCGTCGACCAGGGGGTGGTGGTTGGCGAGCAGGGGCGCGGCACTTTTGTCAGGCCCCTCGACCTGGGGAGGGCTACCTTCGACCTGACCGGGCTCCAGCAGCTCTTTCAGGTGGACGAGTCCACCGTCACACTGATCGAGGTGCGCATCGATTCCGCCACCGAGCGCACGGCAGGCAAGCTCGCGCTCGAGGTGGGCGATCGGACCGTCTTTATCCGGCGCCTGATCTGTCAGGGCGACGTTCCAATGCTTTTGCACCGCGAGCACGTGATCTATGATCCGAGACGCCCGCTCGTCGAGGCCGAGATGGAGGTCACGGCGCTGCGCGGCCTCCTGGGCGGGAGGGGCGGGTCAGACCTGAAACGGGGCGATTTGACCGTTGAGGCGACGGTGCTGACCGACGAGGAAGCGCTTCTGCTCCAGGCGGCGGCCGGCACCCCGGCCTTTCGCCTGGAGCACATTTTCTACGACTTTTGCGACCGGGCCGTCAGTTGGGGATGGTTCATCTGCTCGGGCGATAGGCTGCGGTTCACCGCAACGATCGGTGTCACAGACGAGGAGGTCGGTACCCGATGATCGACGCAGACAGGAGTGCAGCCCTCGCGAGCGCGAGCCTGATCGAGGCGATCAGCGATCTCGAGGAGGCCACAGCGCTCGCCCTTGTCCGCCACCGTTTGGCAGCCGGCGACGACCCCCTGCGCATTATGGGGGACTGCCAGGAGGGGATGCGCCAGGTGGGCCGGCGTTACGAGCGGAACGAGTACTATCTCGCCGGCCTGATCATGGCCGGCGAGATCTTTCGCCAGGTCATGGAGATGCTCCGGCCGTTCGTCGAGTGCCAGATCTCGGACCGGGCCACGGGCTCGATCCTCCTCGGCACCGTCAAGGGGGACATTCACGACCTGGGTAAGAACATTGTTAACATGTTGTTGAGCTGCCACCATTTCGCCGTGCACGATCTCGGCGTCGACGTGCCGCCCGATACCTTTGTGCGGCAGGCCGCCGAGATCCGGCCACACGTGATCGGTCTCTCGGGCCTGCTGACGAGCGCATACGATGCGATGCGCGACACGGTGACACTGCTGCGTGCCGGGGGTTACCAGGGGCCGATCGTCATCGGCGGTGGCCAGATGAGTGAAGACGTGTGGCAATACGTGGGCGCCGACTACTGGACCAAAGATGGTGTGGCGGGCGTCGAGCTATGCAGGCGGCTGATCGCGGGCGCACTCGCGTCAGACTGAACGCGCTGTCATAGGATTGAGCGCCCGGCCGCGTCGTACGCCCTGATCTCGGCGCCGGCTGCGGGGCTGCCCGGGTACTCGTCTGCAAAGAGCGTCCAGATCATGACGTCGCGCAGCGTGTTGTTGGACAGGGGAAACCTTTTGCGCAGCGTCGCTTCGTGTGTAAACCCCAGCTTCCTCGGGACGGCGGCGCTGCGCGCGTTGGCGGGATCGCACCGGATCTCGACACGCTGCACGCCGTTGATTTCAAAGGCCACTCTGGTCAGCGCTGCCGAGGCTTCCGTCGCCAGCCCCTGGTTGATATGTCCGGCGGCGATCCAGTAGCCGATCTCCCGGGCTTCCTTTCCGCGGCGCGTGTGCAGGCCCGTGCCGCCGACCACGGCATCCTCAGCCGGGGTAAAGATGCCGTACACGTAATCCTCGTCCAGGTCGAACCGGCCACGAAACAGCCGGAGGCGCCTGACCTTGGCCTCGACCTCTTCCGGCTCCTGGGCGGCCCACGCCATCCACGGGCGCAGGTGCTCCAGGCTGGCGTCGATGGCCGCTTTGAGGAGGGGCGCGTCGGCCGGCTGCCAGCAGCGGAGCACGAGGCGCTGCGTCTCGATACGATATGCGGGACCGGAAGTGTTCTCTGGCATCTCTATTCTTTGACCCCCTTTGTCAACGCCGGGCTGTGCCGCAACCCGGGAGGGTTGCGGCACACATGTGTGCCGCTGCCCTCGGGATTGGGCTACTCCATCCTACCATAACTTCTCTATTGTGACAACAGCGGAGAGTTGAGACGGTTTGACTTCTCTCCCTTTCAAGGTATACTATCGACCGGTGGGTTCAGCTCCTGCGCTCGAACCTGCACGATCGTTGTCCTGGAGTCGCCAGATGGGAATAGTGATTGTTCGAGAGCGCGCCACACCAGCACAAATTCGAGTCGTTGATCAATATCCGTCCGCGTCAAGACAATCGGAGCACGATTCTGCAGTCACCCGTGCTGAGACAGAAACTTGAGGCGATCGTGCGTAACTTGCTGGAGGTGGAGTGATGGATCATGCCAGGTTTCGAGAGCGGTTTCTGCGGGATGACTGGACACGCCAGTTCGGGAACCTTGCCTCTACGTTGGGCAGGCTGGGCTCCCATGTCGGTGACGAGCGGTACGATGCCATCGTGGCCGACTTGCTGCGCGAGGGCGCACTCCTGATCGAGTGGAGTGCTCCGCAGGCACCCAAAGAGATGATAGTCGAGCTGGCACTGATGCAGCGCGAGTTGGTCCTGTGGCGGCGGATCTGGCCAACCGACGCCGCTCGCCCTCTGCTGGCGCACAGAGCGCACGCCATGGCCGACGCTTTGCTGGCGGCGGCCGGATACTACGAGCCTGATCAGGCCACCGAGTGAAACGTCTCTTTTAGTGCCGGGTAAAGTGACCGGTAGACCGGATAGAGTGCCTCGTAGGCTGCCATTCCCGCGGCCCCCGGTTCCGCCTCGTCCACCACGCGCACCGTCGCCGTGCACGCCTCGGGCACAGTGGCCCACTGCCCGGCGCCCACGCCTGCCAGCAGCGCCGCGCCATAGGCGGCGCCTTCGGTGGTGTTTACCGTCACCAGTGGGCTGCCGAGCACATCGGCCAGGATCTGGCGCCACAGTGGGCTGCGCGCACCGCCACCAGACACCCGCACCTGTGTGATCTGACCGAGCCCCGCGCCGCGCATCAGCTCCATGCTGTCGCGCAGCCCAAACGCCACCCCTTCGAGCAGCGCGCGCACCAGGTGCCCCTGCCCGTGGCGCACCGTCAGCCCCACGAACGCGCCGCGCGCGAGCGGGTCGGGGTGCGGTGTCCGCTCGCCCGTCAGGTAGGGCAGGAAGAGGAGCCCTTCCGCGCCCGGCGTCACCCCGGCTGCCGGCTCGAGCAGCGTGTCGTAACCGGCGCCCGGCGCAAAGGTGTCGCGGTACCAGCGTAGACTGCCCGCCGCCGACAGCATCACGCCCATCAGGTGCCAGGTGTCGGGTACGGCGTGGCAAAAGGCGTGCAGCCGGCCTTCCTTCTCGACGAATGGCCCGCCCGTCGACGCAAACACGACGCCCGACGTGCCGAGCGTCACCGCCACCACGCCGGGCGCCACCGCGCCCACGCCCACCGCCTGCGCCGCCTGGTCACCCCCGCCGCCGACGATGGGTGTGCCTTCCGCCAGCCCCGTCGCCGCTGCCGCCCCACGGCTGACCGTCCCGGTCACTTCTGGTCCCTCGTGTGTCGGCGGCAGCCAGGCGCGCGGGATGTCGAGGGCGCCCAGCACTTCGTCGGACCAATCGCGCGTGTAGAGGTCGAGCAGCGACGTACCCGCCGCCCCTGCTCTGTCGGTGGCATAGGCGCCGCT
>DATHUZ010000347.1:0-2335 GCA_035461725.1 Anaerolineae bacterium | reverse complement strand
TCTCTGTGTATCTCTGTGTAACTCTCTTACCCCTCCTCGAGTTGCGTCAGTGGGGCGGTCAAAGAGATGGTGGTGCCTTCGCCGGGCTTTGATTGTACCGAGAGCCGCCCGCCGACGGCTTCGGCCCGCTCGCGCATGTTGACCATGCCCAGGCTGCCGCGCCGCCCATAGTCGGCAGCGATGCCCGCCGCGTCGAATCCACGCCCGTCGTCGCGCACCGCCACCAGCAGCGTTCCCCCGCGTGCCACGAGTGCGATCCAGATATTGTGCGCGTGCGCGTGCTTGCGGGCATTCCCCACCGCCTCCTGCACAATGCTGAAAATCGCGCGCTCGGCTGCCGGTTCCAGCCTGCCGCACACGCCGTGTATCTCAAGGTGGCATGCCAGGTCCGGGTCAGCCCCGCGCTGCTGCTCCACATACATCTGCAGCGCCGCCACCAGCCCCTGTGTCTCCAGGATCACCGGGCGCAGGTCGAACAGCAGCGTGCGTACTTGGCGCAGCGCTTTCTGGATGAGTGGCACCAGCGAGTTCAGCTCCTCCGGCACCCTGTGGGGCTCTCGGTCCCACAACATCTGGATGAACTCGATGTTGAGGACGGCGGATGCCAGGAGCTGTGCCGGGCCATCGTGTAGATCGCGCGCCAGCCGGCGGCGCACGTCTTCTTCGAGTGCTAGGATCTTGTCCCGTTCGCGTTTGACCTCCTGGTAGAGGCGCGCGTTGTCGATCGCCGCCGCCGATTGGGCTGCGAACGACGCCAGTACTTTGAGGTCCTCTTCTTCAAATCGCATCCCGAACGCGCGGTTGAGCACCTGGATCGCCCCGATCACGCGCTCGCGGGTGGCGAGGGGCACACACATCAACGATTCGACCCGGAAATGCACGTCCGCGGGGATCTGGGCGAAAAAGCGCTTGTCCTTCTGCGCGTCGGGCACCATGATCGGCGCGTTGTGAGACACCGCCCAGCCCGCCAGCCCCTGATCTGCGGCCATGCGCCTGCCGCGCAGCGCCTCGCCGCCGCCGCCCTCCACCACGGCGAATACGAGCTCCTGGCATGTGGCGTCGAGTAGCAAAAGTGCCCCGGCTTGCCCCTGCACCGCCGAAATCGCTGCACGCAGCGTGCGCTGCAACAGCCTGTCCAGGTCGAGCTCTGTCACCAGCTCCTGTGCAATGTGATGCAGCAGCCCGAGTGCCGTCAGCCGGCTGCTGAGCAAGGCATACCCCTGCTGCAACTGCTCGTTTTCCTCACGCAGTTGCGCCAGGGAGGCCTGTAGCTGCTCGATTGCCTCGACATCACTCATGAAATACGCTTGTACGAGTTACACAGAGATGCACAGTGCTCGATCGGCAAGGTCTCTGTGCATCTCCGTTTGTCTCCGTGCATCTCTGTGTAACTGACTTACAGAATGTGGGCCAGGAACTGGCGGGTGCGCTCCTCCTTGGGGTTGGTGAACAGCTCTTCGGGCGGCGCCATCTCCGCCCACACGCCGTCGGCCATGAGGATGACCCTGTCGGCGACGTCTCGTGCAAAGTGGATCTCGTGCGTCACCACCACCATCGTCATCCCCTCGTCCGCCAGCCGTTCCATCACCTCCACCACCTCGCCGATCAGCTCCGGGTCGAGTGCCGACGTGGGCTCGTCAAAAAGCATGATCTTGGGCTCCATCGCCAGCGCCCGCGCGATGGCGACGCGCTGCTGCTGCCCGCCCGACAGGCGCGAGGGGTACTCGTCGCGCTTTTCCGACAGCCCGACCCACCTGAGCAGCTCCTCGGCCTTGGCGATCGCCTCCTCTTTTGAGTGCCTTTTCACGGTGACGGGCGCCTCGATAATGTTCTCCAGCGCCGTCATGTGAGGAAAGAGGTTGAACTGCTGAAAGACCATGCCCGCCTTGCGGCGGATCTCGCGGATGTGACGCCGCTGCTCCCCGGCCGGCTCGCGCGCGCGGATCTCGACGCCGTCGATCTCGATCGTGCCCGCCGACGGCTCTTCCAAAAAGTTCAGGCAGCGCAAAAACGTGCTCTTGCCGCCGCCCGACGGCCCGATGATCACCACCACCTCGGCAGGCATCACGTCGAGATCGACCCCCTTGATCACGTGCAGCGGGCCAAAGTACTTTTGCAGTCCACGCACCCGGATGATCGGAGTCCGGCGATCCGTCGCGGGGGGCGTTACAATGTCGGTCATACTATCTCCTTTCGCTCCGCGCCATGTGATCCTCCAGCTTGCCCTGCAGGAACTGGAAGATGACCGTCAGGAGCCAATAAAAGGCCGCGGCGATGATAAAGGTCTCCATTGTGCGAAAGTTCTGGCGGCCGATCTTTTGTGCGCGGAAGGTCA
>DATHUZ010000346.1:0-2070 GCA_035461725.1 Anaerolineae bacterium | reverse complement strand
GGGTGCGGGCGCCTGGGCAGGGTGGCTGACGGCGGGCTGCGGCGCGGGAGCCTGCCGCGGCGCAGGCTGGGCCGCCGGCGGCGGTGTATGCACGGCGACGACCTCGGCGGGGGCGACGTAGGGTCCGGGAAGCGCCGCCAGCAATGCCTGGCGCATCTCGGGAGCCGACTGGAAGCGCTGCTTCCTGTCGCGCGCCATCGATTTTTCGACGATGGCCACGGTCGGCCTGGAGACGGCGCCATTATAGTTCGCGAGCGGCAGCGGCTCTGAGGGCAGAAACGCGGGCGTGGGCGCCATGTTGGCCAGCAGGTGGTACATCGTCGCACCCAGGGCATAGACGTCAGAGCGGGCGTCCGTCTGCCCTTTGCCCCACTGCTCCGGCGCCGCATAGTTCTCGGACCCCATGGCCACCGTGTCGCGCTTTTTGCCGATCTTGTAGGTGCGCGCGATGCCAAAGTCGATCAGCTTGACGTGCCCCGTGTTGGTGACCATCACGTTGCTCGGCTTCATGTCGCGAAAGATGATCGGCGGCTTGCGCGTGTGCAGGTATTGGAGCGCGTCGCAGAGCTGGATGGCCCACTTGAGCACGTCGGTCTCGAGCAGCGGCGCGTTGGTCGACGTCAAGCGTTTTTCGAGCGATTCGCCCCAGATGAACTCCATGACCAGGTAGGCGCGGCCATCGACCTCGAAAAAGCTCGCGATCTTGGGTATGTTCGGGTGATCCATGTCGCGCAGGAGCTTGGCTTCCTGCTCAAAGAGGCCGCGGGCGACCGCCTGCTCGGCCTGGTCCTGGGTCTGTGGCCGCAGCTCTTTCAGCGCCCACAGCCGGCCGCTGCCGGCCGGCAGCTCTTCCACCTGGTAGACCCAGGCCATGCCCCCGCCGCCCACCAGGCGGACGATGCGATAGTTTTGTAGCGTCGTGCCAATTGCCAGTGGTTGTGTCATTGCCCCCGCACTCGAGTTCATGCCGACATTATACCCGGAGCGGGCAACCGTTGCCTGACGTCCAGGTGGCGCACACTTGACACTGCCGGTCAGACAGCGCCAGGCGCCTCGTGGAATTATAGCACGCTATTGCGCCAGCGGCAACCTGGGCAGGGGAGGTTGGAAGGTGGGGTGCATTTCAGGATCGTCGGTCATGCGGGCAGTAGGCTGACGGAGGCCCGAGCTTGCTCGGGAAAGCTTTCACCCGGTGCATACCTCCCCGAGCAAGCTCGTGCAGACATCCAATCTTCCAACCTTCCAGTCCCTGTCAGGGGATGACGATACTCCCCGCATCGGCCAGCGGCGGTGGGTAGTGCATGTCGAGCGCTTCCAATGTCTCGACGATGATCCGTGACAGGGCAAGGTTGCGGTACCACTTGTGGTTGGCAGGGATGACGTACCAGGGCGCCCAGGGTGTGCTGCAGCGGCTGAGGGCCTCTTCGAACGCCGCCATGTAATCATCCCACTGCGCCCGCTTTTCGACGTCGCCCATCGAGAACTTCCAGTTCTTGTGTGGATCGTCGAGACGGGCCTGGAAACGCTCCTTCTGCTCATCCTTCGAGATGTGCAGATAGAATTTCAGGATCGTCGTGCCCGTGTCGGCCAGGAGCTTTTCAAAGTGGTTGATCTGGTCGTAGCGCTGGCGCCACACCGCCTCGGGCGCCAGGTTGTCGACACGTACCACCAGGACGTCTTCGTAATGCGAGCGGTTAAAGATGCCGATCTCACCCCGGCCCGGCACCGCCCGATGCACGCGCCAGAGGAAATCGTGCGCCCGCTCTTCAGACGTCGGCACCTTGAAGCTGGTGACGTGGCAGCCCTGCGGGTTGACGCCGTGAAAGACGTGCTCGATCGCGCCGTCCTTGCCGCCGGCATCCATGGCCTGCAGGACGATCAGGAGGGCGTGCCTGTCTTCGGCCCACAGGACCTCTTGCAGCTCGCGCAGCCTGTCGCGATAGTCGTCGAGATCCTTGGCGGCCTGCTTTTTGGACTTGTACTCGCCGGTATAGTCGGGATCGTGCTCCGCGAGGTTGACCCGGGAACCCGGGCTCACGAGAAACGGTTCAGCCATCGTTGCGCCTCCAT